>JAZNSV010000048.1:0-4031 GCA_045591485.1 Bacteroidales bacterium
GCTCGTGTATGACCCGTGGATAGCCACCCCCCACGTCTATCAGTTCGAAGGGCGCTGATAGGGGAGAAAAAAAGGCGAAACCCCCCGGTACGGTTGTGTCCGGTGGGTTTCGCCTTTTTTTTCGGTGCAATGGAATTTATAGTTCTTTGAGTGCTTCGGCAGCATCTTCGACTCCGGCCTCTGCGGCAGCGGTCAGCAGCTTGCGGGCGCGCTTTTTGTTCTTCTTCACACCCTCGCCGTTGGCATACATCAAGCCAAGCAGATACTGACATCCGGCATCGCCGGCGTCGGAGCCTCGCTCGAACCATTTGGCGGCTTCGGCAGCGTTTTCCTCGACGTATATGCCACGCACATAGCAGTATCCCATAAGCCGCATGCCCCACGCCGAACCGGCTTCGGCGGCTTCGCGGTAGAGCAGGTAGGCGCGGCGACTGTTGAGCACCACGCCTTCGCCCTCCTCGTAGCAGCGACCGAGGGCGCACTTGGCGTCGAGGCTGCCAAGGTCGGCGGCCATTTGGTATAAATCGGCTGCGCGGCGCGGGTTGCGCGGTGCAATGTTGCCCGACATATAGGTGGCGGCCAGGGTGGTCATGGCCTTCACGTTGCCTGCGGCCACAGCCTGCTCATAGAGTTCTATGGCGCGGGCGGTGTCGCGGTCTACACCTTGTCCGACGGCGTACATCTCACCCAGGGCCATCATGGCTGAAGCATTGCCGCACTCGACGGCGCGACGGAAGTGTGCGGCAGCCGACTCGGCGGCGCCCACGGTTTCTTCGCTCACAAGGTCTATCAATCCCAGCACGACATAGGCTTGGCCGTTATTGCAGAGCGAGTCTGGTGTGGCCAGCACCTCGTCTACCATCTGTCGGGCTGTGGCTGTATCCTGGTCAAGACCTATGCCGACAGCGAGCATCAGAGTCAGCAGCAGCTTGGCTTCGGACGAGCCGTTGGAGTAGGCCGAGATGATGAAGCCGCGGGCGTTGTCGTAGTCGCCGTTGTCGTATAGCTGGGCGCCAATCCAATAGTCGCCATGGGGATGGTCTTCATCGGAGGCGAGTTTGTAGAAGAAGAATGCCGAGTCGGGGTTGCGCGGCAGGCCGGCAAGGCCTTTCTCATAGAAACGACCCATGAGGTCGGCGGCCTCGCCGTCTCCGCAGCGAGTGGCCACTTGAAGCAGCTCGATGGCCGCAGCGGTGTCTGCCGGCATACCGGTGCCGCTCATGTGGCATTGGGCCAGGCGCAGGTTGCCTTTGCCGCAACTGGATATGTCTTGGGCGGCGGTGCGGTAGAGCGTGATGGCGCTGTCTATGTTGCGGCAGCAGCGACTGTCGCGCAGCAGGTCGGCGGCAAGGACGTGGCATTTGTTAAGGCCCGCTTCTGCGGCGCAGATGAACCAACTGATGGCGGCAGCGGTGTCGGGCTTGCAGCCAATGCCGTCGCGGTAGGCCACAGCAAGGGCATACATGGACTGGAAGTCGCCACCCTCGGCGCCGAGACGGTGGTGGTAGGTCGAACTGTCAAGGTCGACAACACCGAAATCCGGACTCCTATACAACTCGCCAAGAGCCCAATGTGCATCTTCACATCCCAGGGCAGCGCTGCGGTGAAAGAGCTCTATGGCGCGGTGCACGTCGGGGGTGTCGCTTTCGGGATAATCGCCGTTGACCATCATGCGTGCGAGCGACCAGTAGGCATCTCCGCTGCCCGAACGTTCGAAGTACGCTGCCGCTTTGGCATATTCTTCCTTCGCTTCGTAGTGGCTGCCCAGCATGTCGAGACACGAACGGCATCCCGCTTTGGCGCCCTTCTCCATAGTGCGAATCCAGCCGCGTTGCGACTCGCGCGAGATTGATTGTACCTCGGCCAGGGCGGCATAGGCTTCGACTTCGCCTTGCGAGATGAGTTGCTTCAGCATACGCTCGGCCTCCTTGTTGTTGTCGATTTGTTGTACGAGCGTCATTATGCTGTCAAACGACATCTTTCCTGGCACCGAGGTGCTTTGTGCGGCCAATGCAAAAGGCACAATGAGCATCAATATGGCTAAACTTTTCTTCATAATATAGTTGTTTTTCAAGTGTTTGTCAAAATAACCATTTGTGGTTATTGTGTGGTCTCCAGAATGGTTGTATTTTTGCATCCAGAAAACGAGGACAGAAACTTAACAAATCAAGTATACACTTTGCCCGTTTTTTGTTTTAGGATTAATACTTTTTAAGAACCCACTTGGCCAGTGGGTTCTTTGCTTTTAGTGACTACGTAGAGTCGGCAGACGCCGAATGTAAGTCTTTTTTGCAAGCAATTATTAATTTTGTATTTTGTATTAACGATGTGCTGAATGAATGCATCTCCTTTTGGAAAACGCTCTATCGACTGCGGCAGGTAGGTGTAGGCCTCGCGGCTGCCTGCAAGTCGCTGTCCGAGCCATGGAATGATATGGCGTGTATATATATTGTATAAGGGGCGCACGATAGCCGAGTCGGGCGTGGCCAGTTCCAGTATCACCATGCGGCCGCCGGGCTTCAGCACCCGTAGCATCTCACCAAGGCCCTGCTCCAAGTGCACGAAGTTGCGCACGCCGAAGGCGCAGGTGACGGCGTCGAAGCTGGCGTCTCCGAAGGGCAGGCGCTCGACGTCAGCAAGCCTGTATTCTGCCTGAGGGGCTTTCTGCTTGGCGATGGCCATCATCTCCATGCTGAGGTCAACGCCAGTCACTGAGCAGCCCTGCCGCAGCAGTTCCATCACCATGTCACCCGTGCCGCAAGCCACATCAAGCACCTTGCCATGCAACCCTTGAACAGCGCGCTTCCGCCAACAGCGATCGAGCCCTGCCGTCATCAGGCGGTTCATGCGGTCATAGTCGCGCGCTATCTTGTCGAAGTCGTATGCCATCAAGGACGAGAATTAAGCAAGCCTAACAACAAAGGCATCACTCCGCTGTACAACACTGCCAAAACAAAAGTAGTGATTACCAAAAGCGGCAACATCGGGTCGAGTCTTCTCCATTCACGTGTCCATACACCGTACAGATGCCATACAAAGAAGGGAACTGTAATGCAGCAAGCAACAATCTGAACAAGAGCTACTGATGCAAAAAAGAAACTTGCGACACCCAGCACAATCAAAAAAGTATGGTATATCCGTGCGTTGCGAACGCCGATGCGGAGCGGGATGGTCTTGCGGATGCCCTCGTCGCTCTGCATGTCGCGGATGTTGTTGACATTGAGTACCGCTACACTCAACAACCCTACACCCACAGCTGGCAGCAGCAACCATAATTTGAGGTCTATGGTGTGTGCCACGACGAAGTAGCTGCCCAGCACGCTCACTAGGCCGAAGAAGATGAAGACGAACAGGTCGCCGAGACCTATATAACCGTATGGCTTCTTGCCGAGGGTGTAGTGCGTGGCCGCCCAGATGGCGGCGGCGCCAAGCAGCAGCACCCACCAGGGGCTGCCAGACACCAGTACCATAGCCAATCCGCTCACGCAACAGGCAACAACCGTTCCGTTGATTGCGCGCCACATCTGCTTGACGGTGAGGCCGCCGTCGGTCATGCTGTAGTTGGGGCCTTCCCTGCCCTCGCCGTCCACGCCGCTCAGATGGTCGCCCATCTCGTTGCTGAGGTTGCTGAGCACCTGCAGAGCGCAGGATGTGAGCAACACAAGCGCAAAGGCCCACCAACTGCCGCTATGGGCGCCCATGGCCAAAAGGCCGCCGCACACCACCCCCGCCAGCGACAGGGGCAATGTGCGGAGACGCATAGATCTTATCAAGGCTTTCATGTCAGCCCTTAAGGTCAACCTTTATCTGCAGCTCGTCGAGCTGTTCCTGGGCAATGGGGCTGGGGCTGCCGCTCATCACGTCGCGACCCGAGTTGTTCTTCGGGAAGGCGATGAAGTCGCGGATGGAGTCGGCACCAGCGAAGATGGAGCACAGGCGGTCAAAACCGAAGGCCAGACCGGCGTGTGGCGGCGCACCATAGGTGAAGGCATCCATTAGGAAGCCGAACTGTGCGGCGGCGCTCTCGTCGG
>JAZNSV010000049.1:0-3745 GCA_045591485.1 Bacteroidales bacterium
ATCACTCCCCCGTCACTCCACCATCACTCCCCCGTCACTCCACCATCACTCTCCAATCACTCCCCTCGACCTTAAACCATAAACCTAAACCTTAAACATTAAACATTAAACCTTAAAAACAATGGAAACCAAGAAAGAAATGGTCGTCTCCGCTATCGAGAACGGCACAGTCATAGACCATATCCCCACCGAGTCGGTATATCAGGTCATCCGCATCCTCGGCCTCGAACGCTACAAGGACGAGGTGCTTATCGGCAACTACCTCGACAGCAACAAGCTCGGCAAAAAGGGCATTGTCAAAATCAAAAACAAACATTTCACAAAGGAAGAGGTGAGCAAGATATCGCTTGTGGCCCCCTTCGCAAGCATCATCGATATCGAGGACTATAAGGTCGTCGACAAGTTCCAGGCCGAGATACCCGACCACATAGAGAACTTCGTGCGCTGTGCCAACCCCAAGTGCATCACCAATGCCGAGGTGGTACCCACCAAGTTCGACGTCGTCGACAAGGAAAACCTCAAGCTGCGCTGCCACTACTGCGAGAAGTTCACCACCAAGGAGACGATGAAATTCAGCGAATAATACTGCCATGCGTCGCTATTTCACTTCGCTGCTCGTGCACACACTGCTGATGGTGCTCGCCGCCTTCGGCGTTATGTGGTTCGCCCCGCAATGGTTCATCGTGGCCATGCCCCTTCTGGCCCTCTATTTCGGTGTCGTCACCGGACTGGTGCACTACATCGTCGTGCGAGCCATGGATCGTTCGCCACGGGCCTTTGTCCAAGTATTCCTCGGCTCCACCATAGGCATGCTGATGCTCCACATGGCCGTCATAGCAGTCTACCTCATCACCAACCACACCACCGGACGCCGGTTCCTTATCGCCTTCCTCGTGGGATTTGTGGTCTCATTCGCATTCGAGATAGTCTGCCTCGTCCGCCACGTAGACAACGAACGCAAACGCCGCCAGTAAAACGGAGAACGGAGAGTTGAGAACGGAGAACGGAAGCGTCGGCAACAACAGAAAAGAGAACAACGAGAGACTAAAAAATCAGCGGAGCCCGATGCTTTGGCAGCATCGGGCTCCACTGTTCATATTAATGTATTCTGCCTGGGGCTCCATCAGAGACATGGCCTGCGACTGCAGTGGAGCAAACGCATTAACGCATTAACGCTTTCATACTTTTCATTTTTTCATTATCAACTGACCACTGGCCACTTTTCACTTTTCACTTTTCACCAACCTCTCCACCTTCACTCCGCTCGTTCCGACGACCTGAACCAGATATGTGCCGGCAGGCAGCGTTTCAATGTTGATGACGTTACGTCCGTTGGCACAATGCCACGTGCCACAGGTGCGACCCTGCATGTCTATGACGGACACCACAGCAGCTTCCTCGAGCGTCAGACACACCTCGCCGGAGGCAGGATTGGGTGAGAGCGTCAGACCATCGACAGCCTCGACACCTTCAATGCCGACATTCGTCGTACTGAAGGTATAGTAGTTCGACCATTCCGAATGGCCTATCTCACACACCGTGCGCACCTTGAAGCTGTAGTAAGTATTGCCATGCAGACCAGTCATCGTATATGGGTTTTCACTGGTGGTGAAGGTATTGCCGTCAAACTCTATCTCCCATTCGCTGCCATCGCTGGTCCAAGCCAGTCGGGCACTGCTGTCGGTGATATTGTTTACCGTCAAGCCGGTGGCAGGCGGACACACGATGCTGGCATCGAAAGCGACTGTGACGCTGGCGATAGAAGTATCGCCAGTACCACATATCGAGCGCACATTGGCTTCGTAGGCAGCATCGGTGGTTAGTCCGCTCAGTGTGGCGCTGGTGGACGTCACGGTCTGTACCGTCCAACTTGACGCACCAGCCAGACGGTGCCTCACCTCATAGCTCGGGGCTGTACCGGTCCATGTCATCTGCGCGGAATTGTCGCTGACCATCGCCACATCGACTCCGGTAGGACGGGCACAGCTGGGAGCGTCAGTACAATGTACGTAAAGCTCGTAGCCGGTATGAGCCAGCACGCCGCTCGACGTGAAGTGAAAGGTCAACGCACCGAGGGTCGACGTGCAAAGCACCGTGTTGAAGGTGTCGCGGCCGTCGGTGGTGTTGTAGGTGTAGAGCGGTGTGCCTGTGGCGCTGGTGCCGTCGTAGATGCTCAGCGAGGCGCCACTCGAACCAAATCCGAAGGCACCACCGTCGACCTGCAGCTGGTTGCCGACACCATCGGAGTAGATGGTAAGCAGCGAGTTGCTGTAATCGAGGTAACCTGCGACGGGACCGCCGTTGTCGTAGACCACAAAGCCACAGCCCGTAACAACATCGGCCACGCTACTGTTGTTCATCACCACCGTACCGGCACCAAACTCATAACTCGTCCAGTCGCTGTTGTCTATATTCTCACACACGCCGCGGGCATAGAAGACATATTTGCCACCGCCCTGCAGCGTACCCTCAGGCACAGCATAGTAGGGCTCATATAGAGTGATCAACTGCGTGGTGTCCATCGTCGCAATGTCGACGCCCACAGTATCAAGATACACCTGCCAGTAATCGGGTTCATAGGTATACGACCAGCTGAAGCTGATGCCATCGGGGTCTATAAGGTTCTCGGCCTGCAGGTTCTCCACTGGATAGCAGTTGGGCAGCTGACGCACGCTGATGTCGTCGATGGCAACCCAGTGGTCACCCGAGCTGTTCCACAGACGTCCAAGGGCAATACGGGAGCCGTTGCCGCTATAGCTGAGGAAGTTGTACGTATGCCACACCCATGCGTTGCGCGAGTGGTTTGGGTCTATCAGGGTGTCAATCCACTGTATCAGGTTGCCGGCATCGTCGGCCACACCGATAAGGATGCCGTCACCTTCGGCAGGAGTGCCGCACTTGGTCTTAAAGGTGATTTCCAGTTTCGACAGCGCCGAGAACTGGAAAAGCGGCAGCACTGCAGGATAACCGTCCGAATAGGCAGCATACATCATCTCGCCGTCTCCGCTCGTCTCCGGCCAGTTGTTCCACTTGACGTATGTACTGTTATACGTCCAGCAATCGGGCAACGTACCGTTGTCGCTGTAGAAATTCTCATAGTACGGCAGAGTGACGCTGTCGCAGTTCACACCCTGGGCGAAGCCATGGCTCATGCCTGCGGCACACACAACAAGTACTAAACCAATAAAATACTTCTTCATAGATCAATACATTTTTATTAGTAATTCTGCTTGCAAAAATACACATTTTTCCCAAAACCACAAAAAAATATACAAATACCAGGGCAAACGCATGAAATTAATATATGGTGACATCCTATTTTCCTGCACGCCTGCGCTTACGAGATCTCGTAGATCTTTTTTATTTCTAAATTCTAAGTGGGCTGACGCGGGCCTTGTGCCTCCTGCTCGCCTGCGGTCACGAGATCTCGTAGATCTTTTTAATTTCTAAATTCTAATTCCTAAATTCTAAGTGAACTAACGCGGGCTTGTGCCTCCTGCTCGCCTGCGGCGGCGCGAAATCTTGTAGATCTTATAAATTATTCCGCCTTAGGCGGTTAAAATTTCATTTTGACTTTTAACTTTTCACTTTTAACTTAATGATTATCCGCATTGTTCCGAAGAAGCCTCGAAAAGGCTTAATCTCAATAACCCCATACAAGAAAATCTCTGATTTTCGCAGTGTGGGGCTTGGGAACAAACCCATAGGTGCGTATCGAAGAGACGCGATTTAGTTCTCTCGGATA
>JAZNSV010000050.1:0-9404 GCA_045591485.1 Bacteroidales bacterium
GACAAATAAGGCAGTCAACTCCTTGGCCCACAGAACGACATGGCTACGATCCGACTTCTTCTTCGCGCATCTATGAGACTGCGCCGTGGGGCGATTTTGAGGCAGAAACGCCGACATCCAGAATAGAGAATTTCCTCAACCAGGCATTGCTGGTCGAGACTTGCCTTGCGGCACACGACACGCTGCGAGAAGCCCTTGCCATAGAGGCCGACCTCGGGCGCCTGAGGCCTCAAAGTCAGGCAGCAGCACATCATTCAGAGCGAAGACTCTACCGCTCGCGGCCTATCGACATCGACCTTATCTTTTGGGACAACGAGGTGATAGAGACCCCCGACCTGACCATACCGCATCCGCGAATGCACCTGCGGCGCTTCGTGCTCGAGCCGCTTGCCGAGATAATGCCCGAATACGTGCATCCGCTGCTGGACAAAACGGTGGCCCGGCTGCTGGCCGAGTTGCCCGAGGGCTCCAATTGATATTATGGAGCCTTAATCAGACGTTTCGGACTTTTTTTGTTTCTTCAGGCACTATTTTAATAGTCGTCGCGTTATTATACTCTATGAAATATCGTGCGATAACTCTTTTGCTTATGCTCCTGCCCCTCTGGGTAGCGGCTCAAAGCTATACCGTCAGCGGCACCATCACCGACTCGCGTAGCGGCGAGACCCTTATAGGTGCCACGGTCGTTGACGGACGCAGCGGCCGAGGTGCCGTCACCAATCTCTATGGACATTTCTCGCTGACCTTGAAGAAAGACTCCGTAGACCTGAAGGTGCAGTATGTCGGTTACGAGCCACAGCACTTCCGCTTTGCGCTTACGGCCAACCGTGAACTCAACGTCAAGCTTTCGCCCAGCGTGGAGCTCAACGAAGTGGTGGTCACAGCCGAGCGCACCGGCGATACACGTTCGAGCCAGATGAGTGCCACCGAGATGACGGTGGAGAAAATCAAGTCGGTGCCTGTTCTTTTCGGCGAGGCCGACATCATCAAGGCCTTGCAGCTTATGCCCGGAGTGCAGAGCGGTTCGGAGGGCAACAGCGGCATGTATGTGCGTGGCGGCGGCCCTGACGAGAACCTTTTTCTGCTTGACGGCGTGCCCCTCTACAACGTGAGCCATCTCGGCGGCTTCTTCTCGGCCTTCAACACCGACGCCGTGAAAAACGTCACCCTCTACAAAGGCTCGTTTCCGGCCCGCTTCGGTGGGCGCCTGAGCGCTGTGCTCGACGTTACCCAAAACAACGGCAACGACCAAGAGCTGCACGGCAACGCCTCGATAGGACTTATTGCCGCCAAGCTCAACCTCGAAGGCCCCATCGTCAAGGAGAAGACCACCTTCAGCATCTCGGCGCGCCGCACCTATGCCGAGCTCCTCGTCATACCGACCATCATGTGGTTCAACGACCTGGGCAACGACGACCCGGCCCCCGACGTGGCCAGCAATGCCAAATTCGACGCGGGTTATTATTTCTACGACCTCAACGCCAAATTGACCCACAAGTTCAGCGACAAAAGCCGCCTCTATGGCAGTTTCTACATGGGCGAAGACGAGGTATACGGCAAGATTCGTACCGTCACATCCCTCGACGAGGACATGTACCTCGGTTTCCGCAACCGCTGGGGCAACCTCATCGGCTCCCTGCGTTGGAACTACGAGCTGACGCCCAAGCTCTTTATGAATGCCTCGGCATCATTCACGCAATACAAGAACAACCTTGTGGGCAACATAGAGAAGTTGGCCGGTCCCAACGACCCCAACGCCTCGACAATCGAAGGCGACTACCATTCCAGTATACGTGACCTCACCGGACGCATAGACTTCGACTATGCTCCGCATCCCTCCCACAACATCAAGTTCGGCGCCCTGGCTACCCGCCACTGGTTTGTGCCCGAGGTTGCGCAGGGTTCGGTGGACTACTACGACAGCATACAGATGAACGGCGCCTTCCAGTTGGACAGCACCATATTGAGCGATACCACCCGAGCCAACGAGTTTGTGGCATTTATAGAGGACGACTGGAGCATCACTGAGACCGTAAAACTCAATGCCGGTCTGCATCTGAGTGCCTTCAAGGTGCAGAACTCGTTCTATCCGTCGCTTCAGCCGCGCATCAGCGGACGCTGGATGCTGAGCGACGACCTCTCGTTCAAGGCTGGATATGCCTGGATGCGCCAGTATGTGCATCTGCTTTCGACCACCAGCATCACCCTGCCTACCGACCTCTGGGTGCCGGTGACAGACCGTGTCAAGCCCATGGAGAGCCACCAGGTGGCCGCCGGCCTCTTCTACAGCCGCAGCGGTATCGCCGATTTCTCGATAGAGGCCTACTACAAGAGTATGGACAATATTGTGGAGTATCGCGACGGAGCCACCTATTTCGGCAGTAGCGAGAATTGGGAGAACCTCGTATATGCAGGCCGCGGATGGAGCTACGGCGTAGAGCTGCTCGTGCAGCGCGACATCGGCAACCTCACCGGATGGATAGGCTACACCTGGAGTCGCACCATGCGCCTCTTCGACCGCGAGGGACAGGTGATTAACAACGGCGAGCCGTTCCCTGCCAAGTACGACCGCCGCCACGACCTCTCCATAGTGCTCAGCTACAAAATCAACGACCGCATCGATGTGAGCGCCACATGGGTCTACAGCACGGGCAACACCGCCACACTGCCAACCCAGCGCTACCCCATAGCTGCCGAAGAACCCGACGACTATGACCAGCCGGCCAACGGCTACGGCGCAGGCTCGCTCACCGCCTACGAGGGGCGCAACAACTACCGTATGCCCGACTACCATCGCTTGGATCTTGGCGCCAACTTCCACCGTGTGTTCAAAGTGCGCGAAGGTTCGCGGTTCCATCCGCGCCGCACCATCAACGTCAGCATCTACAACGCCTACAACAGGCAGAACCCCTACATGATATACCAGAGCGCCAGCGAGACATACAAGAACTATCCCGCTGCCCTTGTGCAGCTCAGCATCTTCCCCATACTGCCGTCGGTGGCCTATACGCTCTATTTTTAAAAACAGGATATGATGAAAACAAGATATATAATGCTTATATTGGCGGTGCTTCCTTTTTTGACGACCGCCTGCGAGAAGGTTGTCGACGTGGATGAGAGCGAGCCTCAGCTTGTGCTCAACGGCGTGCCTATGGCAGACAGCCGTCCGTTCGTCTATTTCGCCAACACGCGCTTCTTTCTCGACGGCAGCAACGACCATCCTGTCAGCGGAGCCCAGGTGACGCTCACCGTCAACGGCGTGCCCTATGCACCCGACTCTGTGGCCCATTGCAAATATTTCTTCCCGCTCACCCTGCAGGCAGGCGACAGCCTAAGCGTCGATGCCACGAGTCCTGCCGGGCCGGTGCATGCCGAGACCTATGTGCCCCTGATGCCCGATGTGTCCGGCTTCGACATACGCACCTACAAGAGTCCTTCGTTCAACTTCGTGCTGGCCAGCTTCACGCTCAACGACCACGCCGGAGTGGACGAAATCTATCGCGTCAACGTCACCGTGCGCGACAGCGGCCTGCACTACAACGCCTGGACCGATGCCTACGACACCGTCGACACCGTGCGCAACACCTACTTCATCGTGCAAGACCAGGCCATCACCGACAACAACGTTTGCCCCTACCTACCGCTTGGCGGCTACCTCTATTCGTCCATCATGTTCCTCGACCGGAACATCGACGGGCAGAACCACCCTATACAAATCAACATTCTTCAGCTGACCGACACCAACGAGGTGCATCCCTATCTGCATCAGTACAGGGTCGACGTGCAGAGCGTCACCCCCGCGCGGTTCAACTACATTATCTCGTCGTCGCAGCAGAACAGCATGACCAGCTTCTTTGCCGAGTCGGGCGAGGTGCGAGGCAACGTCAGCGGAGCACTCGGCGTCTTCGCTGGCCAGTCGTCGCTGCGGTTCACCTACGACACTATAACCACTACACCCGCCGACACCATCGTACACCGGCACAAAAGATAACGTATGTTCATACAAGTGCATCTTGTTGTTTGATAGTGAAATAAAAAAATGATAGGATATTATGAAGAACAGAATGCTACTCACGTTGGCTCTGATGCTCGCGGCGGTTGTGGGCCAGGCACAGATTACGAGTTTCCCCTACACGCAGGGATTTGAGAGCGGCCTCAACGGATGGACGGTGGCCGACAACGACGGCGACGGCGATAACTGGTTTGTTGTCGACAATGGCGGAGCAGCCGGTGGCGTTGTCCATTTCTCCTCGCGCACGGGCTCGTATGCAGCTGCCAGCCGCGGCTATGCCGGCAGCGGCCAGCATTTCAATCCCGACAACTTCCTCGTGAGTCCGGCCATGGTGGTGGGCGACAATTTTGTGATGGAACTGTGGTACTATTTCACCAATCCCGACATTGGCTCGGACCCCATGCTGAGCGTCTATGTCTCAACTGAAGGCAACACAGCGGCCGACCTGCTGGCGGGCGACTCGCTCACCACGGTCATCGGCGTCGACGAGACGTGGCGTCAGCTCTCGGTGTCGCTGGCCGACTATGCAGGTGAAACAGTATACATTGGCCTGCGCCACCACCACAGCTGGTATCAGTGGCACTTTGTGGTCGACGACATCGTCGTCCGCAGCGACAATGCACCGAGGGTGAGCCTCAGCGCACCGATGTACACTGGCGTCGACAGCACTGTGACCATCGAGGCCACACTCGTTGCCGGTGTCGATCAGAACCTGACCTGGACGTGGATCTCTACGATGGCCTTCTATGGCGATGCCGGTATGGAGCAGACTGTCGATACAGCCGTGACCCTGACCTACTATGCCATGGGCAACGATACCATCAGCGTCACCGCCAGCAACGACTACGGTGTGTATACCGCCACCGTCGTGTTGCCGGTATTCAACCTTGACGAAGCCACACTGCCCTACATCACCGGCTTCGAGGACGGCGAAGACGCAAGCTTCCTTTCTTTCAATTCTGCCAATACCTGGACTGTAGGCAGCGGCGCTGCAAGCACTGGTTCGCGTGCGCTGTATATTTCCAACGACGGCGAGTCCAACACCTATGACCCCAGCGCCCAAGGGCGGTCGTATGCTGCCCGCATGCTGTCTCTGCCCGACACAGGCGCCTACTATATCAGCTACGATTGGCGGTGCAATGCCGAGGTTGGCTACGACTTCATGCGTGTGGCTCTGGTTCCCGACACCCAGGAGTTCGACATCGAAGAGAACTACGGCGTTGCCATCAATGAACTGCCCGAGGGTTGGATTGCCCTCGACGGCGGCACCGGGCTGTCGGGTCAGGCCAACTGGACATCGGCCATGCGCACCTTCAGCATATCGCAGCCCGGTTCCTACTGGCTGGTGCTCTATTGGTACAACGACCAGAACACGGGCCAGAATCCGCCGGCTGCCATAGACAATATTGTGGTCGACGACCTCAGCTGCCCGATGCCCAAAAGCCTCGTGCTCGACAGCGTGAGCGGCAATACGCTGGGCTTCAGCTGGACGCCTGGCGGCGAGGAGAGCCTCTGGGCTGTGAGCGTCGGCGGCAGCGACTGGGATGTCGCGGTCAGTCCCAGCTACGTCGCCACGGGCCTCACGGCAGCCATGCTCTACAGCGTGCGCGTGAAAGCCGTCTGCGGCGATGGCGACTCCAGCTATGCCGTGTCGGCCAATTTCCGCACCGCTTGCGACACGGTGGCCCCCGGTTGGCTTGAGCAGTTCGAAGATACTGCGGCTGCCGATTGCTGGACCTTCGTCGACGGCGACAACATAGGCGAAATCGGCACCACGTGGAGCTGGAATGTCCATCGTCTGCGTGCGCCCGAATATCCGGCTGTGGCCAACGATTGGGCCATCACACCTCTTTTTGCCATCCCCGAAGCCAGCGACGGCATCGCCCTCGGCTACGACGTCACGGGCGGACACAGCGCCTCGGGCTACTATGTGACCCACTACGATGTGCGCGTCAGCCCCACTGGCAGCACCGACACCGCCGCATTCACCGACATCATCCTCTCCGAGGCAATGGACGGCACAGCACACCGCAATCTGAACCTCGAAGCCTATGCCGGCCAGACAATCCGCGTGGCCTTCATACACCGCGCCCAAAGCGACGGCGGCATGAGCATAGACAACGTCTCGCTGCATCAGGTGCTCGAACCCATGGCTTCCATCGAAGGGCCCGACTTCGGCACTGTCGGAGTCTCCACCACCTTCACCGGACATCTGCTCGAAGGCGTTTCTCAGGGCATCTGGTTCGATTGGAGCTCCTCTATGGTCGAGAGCGGCAACGCCACCGCCATCGCCGACAGCAACTCCTACATCGTCAGCTACAACCTCGACGGCACCGACACCATAACCCTCACGTTGAGCAACAGCTATGGCAATGTGACGGTCAGCAAGACCATCGCCGTGCGCGACCTGCAACCCGCCGGGCTGCCCTACTACACCGGCTTCGAAATCGCCGAAGACACAGTCTGGGCCGTGGACCTCGGCACGGGCACCAACACCTGGACCATCGGCAGCGCCACCGCCGCCAACGGCCAGCGGAGCCTCTACATCAGCAGCAATGGCGGCACGGGCAATGTCTATGCCATGAATTCGGCAAGCAACAGCATCGCCAGCCGTGCCATGAATATCGACCAGGCGGGCGACTACTACTTGCAGTTCAGCCTGCATTGCGTCGGCGAAGGCAACAATACCCACTACTACGACTTCATGCGCGCCATGTTGGCTCCGGCATCTGTCGACCTCGGCAATGCCGACCTGCAGCAGAGCCTGCGCGACAACTACCTGTTGCCCGAAGGCTTCATCGGCATCGACGGCCCCGTCTACCTCCAGACCGACACCACATTCGACTTTGTCGTCAGAATCGACCAGCCGGGCATCTACCAGCTGGCCTTCTTCTGGACCAACGACAACAGCGGCGGCACCAACCCGCCGGCAGCTGTCGACAGTGTGATCTTCCACCGTGTGCTCTGCCCGCTTCCGCAAGACATCACCCTCGACGAGGCCGGCACCACATCGCTCTCCATCAGCTGGGCCGACAACAACGACAACGGCGTCTGGCTGCTCGAGGTCGATACCATCAGCGAGGTCGTCTACGGCACCGAGTACACCCTCGACAGCCTCGAACCGGCAACCGACTACACCTTCACGCTCCGCACCGTCTGCGGCGAAGGCGACACCAGCCTGGCTGTGTCGGCCACTTTCCGCACCGACTGCGCCGTGGTCGGCCAACTGCCCTTCACCGAAGACTTCGAAGACATCGTGCCGGGCGCTATGGACACCGCCGACGTGCGTTGCTGGAACTATTTCGGTGGCGGCTTTATGACCGTTGTCCACCGGCAGGGCAACAACCGATTCCTGCCCTTCACCAACCAGACCAACAATGCCCAGGTGATAGTGCTGCCCGAATTCGAAAGAAGCATTGCTGACCTTCAGCTTAGTATCGACGCCTTGCCCGAAGGCAACCAGAGCGGCACGCTGCAGCTTGGCTATATGACCGACCCCGCCGACACCTCGACCTTCGTGGCCACCCTGTCGTGCCTGCACCACGAGTTCTACAACGACGACAACAGCGACCTCGTCTACAAGACCCGCACAGCCACCTTCGAAACTGCCCCCGACGGAGCCCGCATGGCCATCCGCCACATCGTGGGCCATCCCAACTACTACTGGTATATCGACAACGTCGAAGTAGACACCGTGCATCCCGAACCCGTACCCGAACCCTGCGCCGCTCCGTCGATAGACAGCGTTGTGGCCACTGCTAACAGCGTGACTATGTACTATGGCGGCGGCACCGCCTACGAGGTCCATATCGTGGCTGGCCAGTGGGTCGCACCTGCCGCCGGCACATCCACCACCCAGACATCGCATACCTTCACCGGCCTCGACGCCTCGACGCAGTATTCCGTCGGCGTGCGTGCCGTGTGTCCCGACGGGCAGGCGAGCGAGTGGGTTGTCGACAATATCGCCACCCAGGCAGGCGAGCAGCCTGTGCAGGGCATAGGCTCTGCCGATGACGCCAGCTTCACTCTTGCCCCCAACCCCGCCACGAGCGCGGTGCGCATCGGCGGCATCGGGCGCGGCGCCGTGGTGAGCATCATCGACCTCGGCGGTCGCGAAGTGGTGCGTGTGGTGGCCGAAGCCGAGACGCTGAGCATCGACGTCAGCCGCATGCCCCGCGGTGCCTACTTTGTGCGCATCGCCGACAGCGAAAACACCGCTGTACGCAGGTTGCTGATACAATAAAAATTAAAAATATTTTGTCGGTTTCAAAAATAGTTGTATTTTTGCAATTCGATTTCGGTGTTGATATGAGCCGAAAAACAACAATAAGAAACAGTATAACAAACAATTAACGAAAATGTACGCAATCGTAGAAATCGCAGGCAAGCAATTCAAGGTCGCCCAAGATCAGAAGATTTTCGTCAACCGTCTCCACAACGACGAGGGTAGCGAGGTTTCTTTTGACACCGTGATGCTTAAAGACAATGATGGCAAGGTTGAAGTGGGCAAACCTTACATTGCAGGTGCTAATGTCAAGGCCACCGTCCTCCGCCACCTCAAGGGCGATAAGGTTCTGGTGTTTAAGAAAATCCGTCGCAAAGGCTTCCAGAAGATGAACGGCCACCGCGACTATCTGACCCAGATCAAGATTGACAGCATCAACTAATGTCTAACCGTTAAAAACAAGAAACAATATGGCACACAAAAAAGGTGTTGGTAGTTCCAGCAACGGTCGTGAATCCGAAAGCAAACGCTTAGGCGTTAAGATTTTTGGCGGTCAGAAGTGCATCGCCGGCAACAGCATCGTGCGTCAGCGCGGCACCGCCCACAACCCCGGCCAGAATGTTGGCATGGGCAAAGACCACACGCTCTTCGCTCTGGTCGATGGCGTGGTGAAATTCCATAAAGGCCGCGAAGATCGCAGCTACGTCAGCGTGGTTCCCGCCGAATAAGGCGTCGCGCCAAGCGCAAACAAATTCTAAAGGTTGTCATCCTTTGCATGCGAAGGGTGACAACCTTTTTTTGTTGCCGTGTGTTTAATCGCCCTGTAGCGGCATCACAAAAGGTGACTTCTATAAATACACATTCGAGAGTGCGTCTCTTATTCGCTGTATTTGATTTATTTCAGCGGTGCTCATCGCCCTTTCGGGGGTTAAGACGCTAATTTGTATATGCTTGATACACCCCACACCACAAGTGTGGGGTTTCTCGCTGGATTATTTTTATTCAGCGGTGCTCGAAGCCTGCAGGCAGGTAGATTGAGATAATGCCTCTTCGAGGCAATTTATAGAAGTCCCCCAAAAAAGTTATCGCATTTGCAGTGCTCTCCCTCGACTCTGTATCTGGCAAGCCCACGGCGGGGATACCCCCCGGGGGGCTGCTTTTTTTTCT
>JAZNSV010000051.1:0-7235 GCA_045591485.1 Bacteroidales bacterium
CCCCCGCCACCCCGGCGCCACACCCATCGTGGCCACCGCCACAGGCCGCCTGCTGTGGGAAGTGCGCTTCGACGACCGCAGCACCGCCCCCGCCCCGGGCACCGAGCTCAAAGAGGGCGACACCCTGGCCAACATCGAAGCCCCCTACGCCATAGTGCCCGTCGCTGCCCTCAAAGGCGGACGCATCGTCGACACCTGCATCCCGCAGGGCCGCATGGTCAAAAAAGGCGACGTCATCGGATGGGTGGAGTAGCGTGCAGAGTAGTAGAATGGATAGTTAAAAAAGGAGAGCCTGAAATCGTTTTTTTTAACTTTTATTTGGTCAGTTTCAAAAAAGTATGTACTTTTGCATTTTGAAACTAAAAACTAATCAACTATGGGAATCACGATACCTGCCCTTATAATCGGGGCCATTTTCGTCAACAATGTGGTACTTGCCCAGTTCCTCGGCATCTGCCCCTTTCTCGGTGTGAGTAAGGACGTTAAGTCGTCTGTCGGCATGAGCGGAGCTGTCCTTTTCGTCATGCTTCTCGCCACCCTCGTCACCTGGCTCATCATGCAGTATGTGCTCGTGCCTCTGAAGCTCGAATATCTGCAAACCATCGCCTATATCCTCGTCATTGCAGGCCTTGTGCAGATGGTCGAGATCGTGCTCAAGAAGATTGCCCCTTCGCTCTATCAGGCCCTGGGAGTCTTCCTGCCGCTCATCACCACCAACTGCGCCGTCCTGGGCGTGGCCATCCTTGTGGTGCAGAAGAACATGAACCTGCTCGAGAGCGTCGTCTACTCCGCCTCCATCGCCGTGGGCTTCGCCCTGGCCCTGGTGCTCTTCGCCGGCATCCGCGAGCAGCTCGACCTCACCGGTGTGCCCAAAGGCATGAAGGGTGTGCCCATCGCGCTGGTCACCGCCGGCATCCTGGCCATGGCCTTCATGGGCTTCAACAACCTTGTGCCGCTGCCGTAAAAAGAAACGACATTAAACACTATGAGAATTATAAAAGACATCAAGAATATTCTACCGCTGCTGGCCGTGTGCGGCCTGCTGCTGGCCGCCTGCGGCGGCAACACCGACACCCCCGACACCACCCTGCTGACCGACGATGCAGCGGCCCTCGCCTTCGGCGACCCCGTCGAAGACGCCGTCGAGGAGGTGCTGCCCCAAGCCTGAGCGGCAAATACCCCAAAACCGAAACCCTAAAAAGCCAAGGCCGACGCAAAAGCGTCGGCTTTTTTTTCTAGGGCTCTAGGTTGTTCTAGGAAGCACTAGGAAATCCTAGGATAACCTAGAGCTTCATAGTGCTTCCTAAAGCTTCCTAAAGCTTCCTAAAAAAAACTAATTCCTATACCCTATCACCCGGCGCACCTCGCCGAGGGTCCGGGCGGCGCTCTCGTGGGCTTTCTCCTTGCCGCGGTCCATAATGCGGCGCAGGGCCTCGTCGTCGGCTCCGATTTCGAGTATGCGCTGGCGCAGCGGCTCCACGAAAGCCACCATGTCTTCGGCCAGCTGCTTCTTCAAGTCGCCGTAGCGTATCTGGCAGCGGTTGTAGAGGTCGTCGAAGTACTCCACCGTGTCTGCCGTCGACACCGCGCGCAGCAGGCTGAAGAGGTTCTCGATCTCTTCGGGCTTCTGCTGGTTCATCTCGGTGGGGCCGCTATCGCTCTTGGCCTTCATTATCTTCTTGCGTATCACCGACGGCTCGTCGGTGAGGAATATGGTGCTGGCCTCGCCTTCGCTCTTGCCCATCTTGCCGCTGCCGTTGAGGGCGGGTATCTTCACCAGGCCCGTCTTCGACCCTATGGCCTGCGGCAGGGGGAACACCTCGGCGCCGTACATCGAGTTGAAGCGCTGGGCGAAGGTGCGTGTCATCTCCAGGTGCTGCTCCTGGTCTTTGCCCACAGGCACGCGCGTGGCCTTGTGTATCAGGATGTCGGCGGCCATGAGCGTCGGGTAGGTCAGCAGTCCGGCGTTGACGTTGTTGGGATTCTGGCGCACCTTGTCTTTGAACGAGGTGACGCGTTCGAGCTCGCCGAGGTAGGCGTTCATGTTGAGGAAGAGGTAGAGCTCTATGGTCTCGGGCAGGTCGCTCTGCAGGTATATGGTGGCCTTCTCGGGGTCGAGGCCGGCGGCCAGGTACTGCACCAGTATGGTGCGGGCGTCCTGATAGATGCTGCCCGGCGTGGGGTGGGTGGTCAGCGAGTGGTAGTCGGCCACGAAGAAGTAGCAGTCCAGCTCGTCCTGCATAGCCACAAAGTTGCGCAAAGCGCCGAAATAGTTGCCCAGGTGCAGGTTGCCCGTGGGACGTATACCGCTGCAAACGATGTCTTTAGCCATAATTCTATCACATTGATCAATGTTGCAAATATACAAAAAAATTTTATTTTTTCTAACGCCTCCTTAACCTGCGACACAAACTTGTTATATTGGCTCAATGTCGCGTCTCTTCGAGACGCCGAGAGACAGGGATATCGTCGACCCCGCACTGCGTTCCTTGTGTGGGGTTATTGAGATTCAACCTCTTCGAGGCTGTCAGAAAATCAGTCACATTTTAAACTATAGGTGGGTTCTATAAATCCTTAATTCTCCTGCTCGCCTTTGGCATCGCGAAATCTTTTAAATCTTAGGGGACATCTATAAATTGCCTCGAAGAGGCATCACTCTCAATAGCCCCACACGGAAGTGTGGGGTAAATCAAGCAGATGCTCACCCGCGTCTCGGAGAGACGCACTCTCGAATGTGTATTTATAGAGGTCCCCTTACGATAATTCATGGTTAATTCATGATAATTCGTGTCTAAAAAAAATGCAGACGCGGCACGCCGCGTCTCTACAGGAGAACGACATGCCAATTTATGGGGACATCTATAAATTGCCTCGAAGAGGCATCACTCTCAATCTACCTGCCTGCAAGCTTCGAGCACCGCTGAATTAAAACAATCCAGCGAGAAACCCCACACGGAAGTGTGGGGTAAATCAAGCAGATGCTCACCCGCGTCTCGGAGAGACGCTACTAAAAGTGAATTAATAGAACCACCCACTATGTTTTTATATTACAAAGTGGCCGACTTCAACATCAAAGTCGGCCACTTTTTTTTGTGAAAACATTCTGCTCTTTAGCCGAGGCGCTTGAACTGGCAGGTGAAGTGGCGCATCAGCTCGGCCTCCCAGGTGATCTCCAGACCGCGCTTGATGGTGTCGCGGCGGTCGTAGACGTTCTTCAGGGCGGCGGCTATCACGTCCATGTGGTTGTTGGTGTAGACGCGGCGCGGGATGCAGAGGCGCACGAAGTCGTTGCCGCCGAAGCGGTTCTCGCGCGTCACCGGGTCGCGGTCGGCCAGCACATAGCCGATCTCGCAGGCACGGATGCCGGCCTCGAGGTACAGCTCGCAGGTCAGCGTCTGGGCCGGGAACTCCTCTTTAGGCACGTTGCTCAGCACCTTGTCGCCGTCGACGAAGATGGCGTGGCCACCGGCGGGACGCTGGTAGGGGATGCCGTACTCGTCAAGCTTCTGGGCCAGGTAGTGCACCTGCTTGATGCGGGTCTCCACCATCTCGAACTCGATGTTCTCCTTCAGGCCCACGGCCAGGGCGTCCATGTCGCGGCCGTTCATACCGCCGTAGGTCAGGAAGCCCTCGAAGGGGATGCAGAAGAGCTTGGCGCCCTCGTACCACTCCTTCTTGTTGGTGGCAATGAAGCCGCCCATGTTCACCAGACCGTCTTTCTTGGCGCTCATGGTCATGCTGTCGGCATAGCTGAACATCTCCAGGGCAATCTCGCGCAGGGTCTTGTTCTCGTAGCCTTTCTCGCGGGTCTTGATGAAGTAGGCGTTCTCTATGAAGCGGGCGCTGTCCACGTTGACGGGCACGCCGTATTTGTGGCAGAGTTCGCAGGTCTCGCGGATGTTCTGCATGCTGACGGGCTGGCCGCCCACGGTGTTGTTGGTCACGGTGAGCACCATGAAGGGCACATTGCCCTTGTTCTCCTGCAGCACCTTCTCCAGCTTGGCCAGGTCCACATTGCCCTTGAAGGGCACCTCGAGCTGGGTGTCGTAGGCCTCGGGCACGGTGACGTCGATGGCGAAGGCCTTGCGGCTCTCGATGTGGCCCTTGGTGGTGTCGAAGTGGGCGTTGCCGGGCACCACCATGCCGGGCTTCACCAGGTAGCTGAACAGCACGTTCTCGGCGGCGCGGCCCTGGTGGGTCGGTATCACGTACTCGAAGCCCGTGAGCTCGGTGATGGTGTCTTTCATGTGGTAGAACGAGCGGGCACCGCCGTAGCTCTCGTCGCCCTGCATCATGGCGGCCCACTGGCGGTCGCTCATGGCGCCCGTGCCGCTGTCGGTCAGCAGGTCGATGTACACATAGTCGCTCTTCAGCATGAAGACATTCTGGTGGGCCTCGTTGAGCCACTTCTCGCGCTGCTCGCGAGTGCTTTTCTTGATGGGTTCAACCATCTTGATTTTCCAGCTTTCTGCAAATGGAAGTTCCATAATCTTAATGTTTTTTTGTGATTGATTATTATGATTTTATCTGATTTTTTCCCGATTACTCTGACTACTCTGACTACTCCGATTACTCCGATTACTCCGATTACTCCGATAATCAAAAGAAAAAGCAAAAGAAAAACCGCCGTCTGCCCTCTTCGGCGGGGGCGGCGGAAAACTAAAAGCAGACGTCTCTCTTCTTGATGTTCAAGAAGAGCTTGTGGATGGTCATGTATGGGTTGGCCGTGGTCATAATTCAGGCGGCAAAGATACAAAAAAAAATCCATCCAACAAAAAAAACTTTTCCCGCACGACGCGGATTGCCGTTTCCATCTCGGACACAAATCGCCGTTCCGGCTTTTTCCAAACACGAATTATCATGAATTGGACATGAATTACCATGAATTTTTTACACGGTTGTCCGCAATCGCCGCAACAATGCCTCGGAGAGGCATGATTTTAAGGCAACTTCGATAAATCGATAACTCCTTGCCCCATGGGCAGAAATCTATAAAGGCCACTTCTAAAAATCAACAGTCACCTTGCCCTGCGGGCAGAAATCTATAAATCTTATAGATTTTGCGCTTCGCGTAACCGCCGCAGGCGGAATAATTTATAAAATCTACAAGATTTCGCGATGCCGAAGGCGAGCAGGAGAATTAAGGATTTATAGAACCCACCTTATGATAATTCATGGCCAATTCACGATAATTCGTGTTCACAAAAAAAAGGACATTCGTAGTCAAAAAAGGCAGTGGCAATTTTGATAAAAGTCCACTGGCGTCATTGGTCTCCTGCGGAGCCCGAAACCGACCGTGTTGCCACCGGGAATGGCGCGTTTTAACCAAAAAATAGTTAAAAAATACACATTTAGGTGCCATTTGGGTCCGATTTGGGTCTGCATATCAACGATACATCAACGATATATCAACGATATTTCGACGATTATGATCGTTGATATATCGTTGATATATCGTTGATGTATCGTTGAAGTGCTATATGGATGCTGTATGCGATACGGCAACGAGGTGTCGGAAAACTGATAAATACGATTGCTTTTTTTGAACACGAATTATCACGAATGGAACACGAATTGACATGAATTTTTTACACGGTTGTCCGCAATCGCCGCAATCATGCCTCGGAGAGGCATGATTTTAAGGTAACTTCGATAAATCGATAACTCCTTGCCCCATGGGCAGAAATCTATAAATCTTATAGATTTTGCGCTTCGCGTAACCGCCGCAGGCGGAATAATTTATAAGATTTACAAGATTTCGCGATGCCGAAGGCAAGCAGGAGAATTAAGGATTTATAGAACCCACCTTACGATAATTCATGGTCAATTCACGATATCGTGTTCAAAGAAAAAGTCATTTGCGTTCACAGAAAATCATGTCAATTCGTGTTCAGAGAAAAACCGACAATTCGTGTTTACATATTTTACATATAAATATCCACGCAATTAGAAATTATCAACAAATAATAACGAAAATTTTTGTATCTTTGCACTTTAGACTCAATGAGACATATTTGATATAAAATAAATATACACAATACGATAGACGCGATATACAACCGTAAAAATAATTATAAAAACCACATACAATACGAGCAACGAGAAGCTCACAAACTGAAAGGGAAAAAACATGAAAAGACTAAAGAAACTGATACTGCTTGTCGGACTGACGATTGCCACCGCGATGCCTGTGCTGGCTGCCGACTATGTGTTTGAATACAACGGCGGCTACCTGTACGTCACTGACGGCGGCGCCGTGGGCTACAACAACACCACCTTCAGCCGCTCCTGCGTCTGGACCTGCGTGTCGAGCACTTCCTCGCTGACCGCCGCCACCCTCGACAACAACACCTCCCGCTACCTCTACACCGAGGTCGGCGACACCCGCTATTGGCTCGTGAGCAATACCACCAACGGCAACACCGTCACCGTGACCACTACAGCCCCTGGAACAGCCAACTGGAGAAACAGCGGCGACAACCTCTACTACTACAGCAACAACAATTACTACCTCTACTACCGCGGTTCGTGGAGAACAAGTCGCTCGACAGGTAATAATAATAATAGCTACGCCACCGGCACAAATTGGTGGGATACCGACTACCGCTCCACCACCACCGCCGGCGACGCCGCTGCGCAGCAGATTACAGGCTATACGGTGACCAACGTCACCATCACGCCCAATGCGGCGCAGACCGTCGAATACAACGGCAGCGCCAGCTACACCGCTGCTGCTACCGCCACACAGACCGTCATCCCAGCCCACACCACCTTCACCATTAGTGAAGACTATTGGAGTTCCACCACCTACCACTTCTACAATGGCCAGCTCTCCACCAACGCCGCCGACTTCGCTGAGGACGAACCCGCCACACCCACCTTCACCTATGCCTGGGCCCTCTCTGGCGACGGCGCCAGCGCACTGGAGCTTATGGCCACCAGCGGCGAGAACACCATTGTGAACTATAAGCACAGCGCCAGCGGCAAAACGGCCACACTCACCGTCACAGCCACCGCCGGCTCCTCGTCCCGCACCGCCTCCGTCACCATCAACGTCACACCCGTCGAGCCCACGGCCATCAGCGCCACAGGCACCACGTTCTACATGAGCGGCAACGGCACAGTGGCCTACACCCTCAACCCCGACTACGCCTACAATCGTGTGAATGTCGCCTCGTCCAACACCGACGTCTTCACCGTCACCTCTCCCGCCACTACCGGCGCCGTGGATATCA
>JAZNSV010000052.1:0-12671 GCA_045591485.1 Bacteroidales bacterium
TAGAGACGCGGCGTGCCGCGTCTGCCATTTCCAATAGATGAAAAGTTTAAGGTTTAAGGTTTAAGGTTTTTGAGTCTGTAGAGACGCGGCGTGCCGCGTCTGCCATTTCCAATAGATGAAAAGTTTAAGGTTTAAGGTTTAGGGTTTAAGGTTTAAAGTTTAAGGGGTGAGTGAGGGTGGAGTGACACTTTCAACTTTCAACTATGGTTTAAGGGGTGGGGGAGGGTGAAAAAATAATTGTCGTTACGAAAAAAAATCGTATATTTGCACCATACAGTGAAAGTCACTAACGTATTACAAATAAATAACTCACAGTGAGTAACGAACAACAGACAGAGAAGATTTTCTCGCTTGAGGAGATTGATTATGCGCGTTTTTGGGGACAGAACGACCGCATGCTCGACTTTGTGCGGCTGCTCTTTCCGAAGCTGAAGCTCATCGTGCGGGGCGAGATGCTCAAGGCCGTGGGCAGCGAGGAGGACATTGCCTGGTTTGAGGGCAAGCTGCAGGCTATGATGACCTACTACGACAAGTTCGGACGCTTGACCGAGAATGCCATTATGGGCATCATGGAGAATGGTGGCGGAAGCCCCGAGGCCGAGGTGAGCGACGAGGTGCTTGTGCACGGGCGCAACGGCCTGCTCATCAAGGCGCGGACACCCAACCAGCAGCGGCTGGTGCGCTCGGTCTACGAGCACGACATGGTCTTCGCCATCGGCCCGGCGGGCACCGGCAAGACCTACACCGCCGTGGCTATGGCCGTGCGGGCGCTGAAAAACAGGGAGATACGCCGCATCATACTGACGCGTCCCGCCGTCGAGGCCGGCGAGAATCTGGGCTTCCTGCCGGGCGACTTGCGCGACAAGCTCGACCCCTACCTGCAGCCGCTGTACGACGCCCTGCGCGACATGATACCACAGCAGAAGCTGCTCTCCTACTGGGAAGACAACACCATCGAGATAGCGCCGCTGGCCTTTATGCGCGGACGCACGCTCGACAATGCCTTCGTCATACTCGACGAGGCGCAGAACGCCACCAGCGCGCAGCTGAAGATGTTCCTCACCCGCATGGGCCGCAACGCCAAATTCGTCATCACCGGCGACCTCACCCAGGTCGACCTCCCGCGCCACCAGCAGAGCGGCCTGCTGCAGGCGGTGCAGATACTGCGGGGCGTGAAAGGCATCGACGTCATAGAGCTCGACAATTCGGATGTGATCCGCCACCGCCTGGTGACCGACATCATCAGGGCCTACGACCGGGTGGCCAAAGAAACGGAAACCAAGGAGACCGACAAATGATTTCGTACCCGAACTGCAAAATCAACCTTGGCCTGCATGTGGTCGGCAAGCGCCCCGACGGCTACCACGACCT
The DNA here is from genome assembly GCA_045591485.1 of Bacteroidales bacterium. GTDB lineage: Bacteria > Bacteroidota > Bacteroidia > Bacteroidales > P3 > Colimorpha. The sequence continues at coordinate 1,372 of JAZNSV010000052.1, forward strand.
GGAAACCATCTTCCTGCCGGTGGTCGACCTCTGCGACGAGCTGGAGATAGTGGAAAGCGCAGAAAGCTCCATGGAGCAGGAGGGCATTGTTTTGGACAATGCGCCCGACGACAACCTCTGCATGAAGGCCTGGCGCCTGCTGCACGACGAGTTCGGCATACGGCCCGTGCACATACGCCTGAAGAAGAACATCCCCTTCGGGGCCGGACTCGGCGGCGGCAGCAGCGATGCGGCCTTCACGCTGAAGATGCTGAACGAGATGTTCGGCCTCGGCCTCGATGCCGCAGGCCTCGAACGCCGCGCCGCACGGCTGGGCGCCGACTGCGCCTTCTTCGTCCAGAACCGCCCGGCCTACGCCACCGGCATCGGCGACCAGCTGGAACCACTCGAGTGGAAGGCGGAAAGCGAAAAGTGGAAAGTGGTCATCGAGATTCCCGACGGCGAGCACGTCTCCACCAGGGAAGCCTACGCCGGTCTGCGGTTGGGTGTGTCGCAACAGCGTTGCGACCTCCGGCAGGCTGTCCGGCGCCCCATCGGCGAATGGCGCAGCCTTATCGCCAACGACTTCGAAGCGTCGGTTTTCCCAGCCCACCCCGCCATCGCCGCCCTCAAGGAGGATATGTACCGCCGCGGCGCCTTCTATGCCTCCATGACCGGCAGCGGCGCCGCCGTCTTCGGCATCTTCGAGAAATAAATTTTGCCATGTCGATTATATTGTGTACTTTTGCAAAATCAAAAAAAGACACGAAAACCGATGAAAGATTGTGACACAATGACTGAACCGATGTCCGCAGCAGCCGAACCTGCCACAGCCTTCGCCCGACTGGCCCCGGTGAGCCATTCCGCCACGAGCAAGCGCGAGCTCCCGCCCGATTGCACGACTGTGGATGAATGTTTTGATGAACTTTTGGAATTGATTCATCAAGACTATGCGAGATTACGAGGTGGTTGTTAGCCGTGCTGCGCGCGTCGGTTTCCTTGAGATAAGAGTATTCCTTTTAGGAGTTCTCTCGCTTCAAGGAGCAGAAAAATACATCAACGCGATGCGTGCCGAGGTAAATAGTATTGGCATATACGCCGACTGTTTCCAGCGCAGTACCTCAAGACAAATACTCTCCATCCATCCACAGGCACGACGTATGGTGTCACACAACAAGCAGTGGATCTATGTGTTCCACATCGACGGAGATTATGCCATAGTAGACAGAATATTAAATGCAAAAAATATTAAACATTAAACAAATATGGTAGACTACAAGAAAATAGGACTGGTGAACACCCGCGAGATGTTCAAGAAAGCCGTCAGCGGTGGGTATGCCATCCCGGCATTCAACTTCAAAAACATGGAGCAGATGCAGGCCATCATCATGGCCGCCGTCGAGACCAAGAGCCCCGTCATCCTGCAGGTGTCGAAAGGTGCCCGCGAGTATGCCAACCCGACCCTGCTGCGCTACATGGCCGAAGGTGCCGTCGAGTACGCCAAGGAGCTCGGCTGCCCCAATCCCCAGATTGTGCTGCACCTCGACCACGGAGACAGCTTCGAGACCTGCAAGAGCTGCATCGACATGGGCTTCTCCAGCGTGATGTACGACGGCAGCGCCCTGCCCTACGAGGAGAATATCCGCATCTCGCGCCAGGTCGTTGAGTACGCCCACAAGTACGACGTCACCGTCGAGTGCGAGCTCGGCGTGCTGGCCGGCGTCGAAGACGAGGTGGCATCCGAGGTGAGCCACTACACCAAGCCCGAAGAGGTTATCGACTTCGCCACCCGCACCGGTTGCGACTCGCTGGCCATCAGCATCGGCACCAGCCACGGCGCCTACAAGTTCAAACCCGAGCAGTGCACCGTTGACCCCCAGACCGGCCGTCTGGTGCCGCCGCCACTGGCTTTCGACGTGCTCGAGGCCGTCGAAAAGAAGCTCCCCGGCTTCCCCATCGTGCTGCACGGTTCGAGCCCTGTGCCTCAGGACGAGGTTGACACCATCAACGCCAATGGTGGCGCCCTGAAGGCCGCCGTGGGCATCCCCGAGGAACAGCTGCGCAAAGCCGCCAAGAGCGCCGTCTGCAAGATCAACATCGACAGCGACAGCCGCCTGGCCATGACCGCCGCCATCCGCAAGCACCTGGCCGAGCACCCCGACCACTTCGACCCGCGCCAGTACCTCAAGCCCGCCCGCGAGAGCATGAAGAAGATGTACATCCACAAGATTGTCAACGTCCTCGGCTCCAACGACAAGCTCTGAGCAGATACATTCAAGTATAAAAATAGAAGCCACGGATTGTCCTTTCGGTCAATCCGTGGCTCATTTTTATTATTGTGTGTGCCCTACATGGTCACTGTTATGAAGGGTATGCGTGCCTGCAGGCCTTCGGCGGTGGCCACATAGCGCAGGTCGCTCTCTGTGCGCGAGAGTATGGTGGGCTTGGCGGTGCGGTACCAGACGGCGAGTCGGGCTTTGTCGGCCAGCGTGAGGTCGCTGTCGCTCTCTTCGCCCATCAGCTCCATCAGCTGCGTCCAGGTGTCTTTCTCTTTCGGGAATTCGACGACGCTGTATTTCTCCACTCCGGCCTTCTCGGCTGCGATGCTGAAGGCGAGGTCGATGCCGCCGAGAGTGTCCACAAGGCCTATGCCTATGGCGTCGGCGCCGGTCCATACACGGCCGCGGGCTATGCGGTGTACGTCGTCGTACTGCATGTGGCGGCCTTCGGCCACGCGACCCACGAAGACCTTGTAGAAGTCCTCGACGTTGCGCTCCATCATGGCCATGGCTGTGGGCGAAAGCGGACGCATGATGTTGAGGCCCGAGGCATTGCGGTTGGTGCTCACGGTGTCGGTGTTGAGGCCGAGCTTTTTGTTGAGCATCTTGCCTATGTTGGGCACGGTGCCGAACACTCCGATCGAACCGGTGATGGTGGTGGGTTGGGCCACGATGACGTCGGCCAGGCAGCTCATCTCGTAGCCTGCCGAAGCGGCGAGGTCGCCCATGCTTACCACGACGGGCTTCTTGGCACGGGCCTGGCGCACGGCGTAGGTCATGGCTTCGCTGGCGGTGGCCTGGCCTCCGGGCGAGTTGACGCGCAGCACGATGGCTTTCACGCTCTCGTCGTTGGCAGCCTCGCGCAGGGCTTTGACTATGTCGTCGCCGTAGACGCCTTGGTCGAAGCCGCGGGCCGAACCGTCGACTACGTTGCCTTCGGCATAGATGACGGCAATCTGGTCTTTGTGAACAGGTAGTGCCTTCTTGACGTTGGCGGCGTATTTGGCGACAGGAATCAGCTGCTTGCCGCCGAAGTCTTCGCGCAGCATGTGCTTGACGTCGGTCTCGAAGCAGAGCGAGTCGACCAGGTGTTCGGCGCGGGCGTCTGAAGCCAGGTAGCCGCTCAGGTTGTCGGCTATGCGGTTGAGGTCGGCCACGGTGAGTCCGCCGAAGCCGGCCACGTCGCGGTGGGTGAAGTGGTCTTTGTCGCGGCTGGCGGCAATCTGCTCTGTGGCTGTGTGCCAGATGCTGGAGATGTAGGCGCGTATCTGCTCGCGGTTGGCCGGACTCATGTGGTTGAGGGTGTAGACCTCGCCTGCGCTCTTGTAGGCACAGCTTTCCGGTCGTATGAGCTGCATCTCGACGCCAAGTTTGTCGAGCAGGTCTTTGTAGTACATCACCTCGGCGCCCATGCCGCGGAAGTCGACCATGCCGCTGGGGTGCAGCGTCATGATGTCGGCCGCCGAGCAGAGATAGTAGCCTGGTTGCGAATAGCCTGTGGCGTAGCTTATGACGGGCTTGCCGCTGGACTGGAAGTCGGCCAAGGCCTGACGCAGTTCGGTGAGCGAGCCCCACGAGAGGGCTTCCACACCCGGGTCGGTGACGTAGACGGCGTTGATGTTCTCGTCGGAGCCGGCGGCGCGTATGGCGGCGCAGGCGTCGATGAGACCCACGGTGTTGGTGTTGCCGAACGACATCTGCAGGCCAGTACCTGTGCGGTCGCCGCTGATGGTGCCGAGGTCGACATGCAGCACGCTGCCGACTTTGACCACCGCGGTGTCGTTCTTGTCCATCTTGCTGAGCGACACAATCATGCTGATGAGTGAGATGAGCATCAACAGTCCGAAGACAGCCGACACTATGACGATGCCCAGCGCGCTGGCCAGCATCGTGGCTCCGAAACTCAGAGGCTTTTTCTGTTGTTGTTCCATATTGTTGTTTGAATTAACAAATTGTTTCCTAATTTTCGGGAGTTCAGGGAGTTCAAGAAGTTCAGGGAGTTCAGGGAGTTCAAGGAGTGCAGGACGATACCTTTGGTTGCACTATTGTCTTGAACTACTTGAACTACCTGAACTACTTGAACTACTTAAACTTCCTGAACTTCATATTTTTTCAATTTTCGATTCCTTTCAGTGTGAGGCTTATGCGGTGGCGGCGGAGGTCGACTTCGAGCACTTTGACCTTCAGGTGCTGGTGCAGGTGGACCACCTCGGAGGGGTCGGCCACGCGTCGGGCCGCCATCTGGCTGATGTGGACGAGGCCGTCCTGATGCACTCCGATGTCGACAAAGGCGCCGAACGCCGTGATGTTGGTCACTATGCCCGGCAGAATCATGCCTTCTTTGACATCCTCTATCTTGCTGACGCTCTTGTCGAACTCGAACACCTCGAACTTTGCGCGCGGGTCGAGGCCAGGTTTGTCGAGCTCTTTCATGATGTCTTGCAGGGTTGGCATTCCGCAGTCGGGCGCCACGAAGTCGTCGAGGCGTATTTTGCTGCGCAAGGCCTTGTCTTTCATGAGGGTCTGCACATCGGAGCCTACGCTTTCGGCCATCCGTTCGACGAGGGCGTAGCGTTCGGGGTGCACGGCGCTGCGGTCCAATGGGTTTTGGCTTTCGCGGACGCGCAGGAAACCGGCGCATTGCTCGAAGGCTTTGTCGCCGAGCCCTTTGACGTCGCGCAGCGACTGCCGCGATGCGAAGGCGCCGTTCTTGTTGCGGTGGGTCACGATTTTCTCGGCCAGTGCGGGGCCGATGCCGCTGACGTAGCTCAGCAGCTCGCGGCTGGCGGTGTTGAGCTCTACGCCGACGCTGTTGACGCAGCTCTCCACCGTGTCGGCCAGGCTTTCGGCCAGCATCTTCTGGTCCACATCGTGCTGATACTGACCCACGCCGATGCTCTTGGGGTCAATCTTGACGAGCTCGGAGAGGGGGTCCATCAGGCGGCGTCCGATGCTGACGGCGCCGCGGACTGTGATGTCGTATTCCGGAAACTCGCGCCGGGCCACGTCGCTGGCGCTGTAGACGCTGGCGCCGGCCTCGCTTACGCTGACAGCCACCACCTTGCGGTTGAAGTGGCATCGCTGCACCACCTCTTCGGTCTCGCGTCCGGCGGTGCCGTTGCCGATGGCTATGGCTTCGATTTGGAAGGCTTCGACCAGGGCTTCGAGCTTGTTGATGGCGGCCCGCTCTTCGCGTATCGATGTGAAGGGGTAGATGGTCTCGTTGTGAAGCAGTTGGCCTTGTGCGTCGAGGCATACCACCTTGCATCCGGTGCGGAATCCGGGGTCGATGGCCAGGGTGCGCTTCTGGCCCAGGGGTGCGGCCAGAAGCAGCTGGCGCAGGTTCTCGGCAAAGACGCGTATGGCTTCGCGGTCGGCGCGCTCTTTGAGCTGGTTGCGGAATTCGGTCTCTATCGACGGTCCCACCAGGCGCTTGTAGCTGTCTTCTGTGGCCAGACGCATCTGTCGCGTTGTCTGGTCGGTGTACACCTTCTGGCGGATGCTCAGTGCGTTGATGCCTTCCTCGTCGTCGTCGGGGCGCACATGCACTTTGAGCACACCGGCCTCTTCGCCGCGGAAGAGTGCCAGTATGCGGTGCGAGGGTGCCTTGGCTATGGGTTCTTTCCAATCGAGCCACGATTCGAACTTGCCCACGCGCTCGTCGTCGTCTTTGACGCCGCGCGCCAGGCCCGATGTGAGCATGGCCTTGCGGCGGAAGACGTTGCGCACGCGCTGGCGTGCGGCGGCGTCTTCGCTCAGGCGCTCGGCTATGATGTCGCGCGCATACTGCAGGTCCTCGTCGGTGTACTTTCCGCTCTCGTCGCTCCATTTGCCGCTCATGATGGCGTTGGCCAAGGGCTCGTAGCCCTTCTCGATGGCTATGGTGGCGCGGGTGCGGCGCTTGGGTCGGTAGGGGAGGTACAGGTCTTCGAGGTCGGTCATATTGTCGACGGCCTCAATCTGGCTCCGCAGCTCGGGAGTGAGCTTGCCCTGCTCGTCGATGCTCTGCAGGATGGCCTCGCGGCGGCGGTCGAGTTCTTTGAGTCGGAGCAAGAGGTCGCGTATGGCGGCAATCTGCACTTCGTTGAGCGAGCCGGTGGCTTCCTTGCGGTAGCGGGCTATGAAGGGCACTGTGGCCCCCTGTTCGAGCAGTTCGATGGTCTTTTCTACCTGCCGTTGGTTGATTTCCAATCGGTTGGCTATAATTGCGGCATAATTCATATTCTGCAAAGATACATTTTTTTTCTATAATGAGGACCAAGAAAAATGTCTTTTGTAGCCACCGCCGACGGGTCGGGTCCGGCAGGGGTCATGTTCGGCCGTTGTACGATAGATGTACGATATATGTACGATACTTGTACGATTGCCAATCGTACAAGTATCGTACATATATCGTACAAGTATCGTACAACGGGTGAAGGGGTGCAGTCTATGAGCTGTGTTTCAGGGGATTATGATGTATTTTGTGTGTAATGCGTTGATTGTTAGGCGGGTGGGGTGCGGAGAAATATTTTTTTACGCTATATGCAATAAAATGCACGGGGTGGCGTTTATTGAGAGTTATGACAAAAAGGATGACTGAAAAACAGACACAAAGACCCGATACGCGCGCCGAGGTGGAAAACGAGGCCCGGGTTTGCCGCACTTTGTTTGAAGGCAAGACGCGCGACTACGGCACTTCGTGGCGTGTGCTGCGGCTGCCGTCGCTTACCGACCAGATATTTATCAAGGCCAACCGCATACGCAGCATAGAGGAGAGCGGCGAGAACCGCGTGGGCGACGACGTGAGGGGTGAGTTTGTGGCTATGGTGAACTATGCCATCATGGCGCTTGTGCAGATCGATATCGAGAGCGGCCAGTGGGCTGCGGCCGGCGGCCGCAGCGGAGAGGCGCCGCTGGAGCTGCCGTTCGACGAGGCGATGCGCCTCTACGATAAGGAGCTTCGGGCCACGCTCGACCTGATGATGGCCAAGAACCACGACTACGGCGAGGCTTGGCGCCAGATGCGCGTCAGCTCGATGGTGGACCTTATACTGATGAAGCTGCTGCGCATAAAGCAGATAGAGGACAACGACGGCCACACCGAGGTGAGCGAGGGCGTAGAGGGCGGCTACCGCGACATAGTGAACTACTCGCTGTTTTGCCTGGTGAGGTTGTCGGAGAAGTCGGAGAAATCGGAGAAATCAGAGTAATCAGAGTAATCGGATTAATCAGAGTAATCGGAGTAATCGGAATAATCGGAGTAATCAGATAAAAAAAACAGAAAAAAAACTGCAACATGATAAAAGACACGAAACTGAACTACACGCTGAATGTGGTCTGCCGCTGGGCGGTGGGCCTGGTGTTCCTCTTCTCGTCGTTTGTCAAGGGTGTCGACCCGCTTGGCACGTCGTTCAAGATACAGGAATACATGACCGCATGGAGCATCGGCAATATGACCTTCGAGTGGGCGCTGCCGATGGCCGACTTTTTGTCGTGCGCGCTGATATGCGCCGAGTTTCTCATCGGAGTGCTGCTCATAGCCAATGCCTACCGCCGCTGGACGGCATGGGGCTTGGTGCTGATGATGCTTTTCTTCACCGCCACCACGCTGGCCGACGCGCTGACCAACAAGGTGACCGACTGCGGCTGCTTCGGCGACGCCGTGAAGCTCACCAACTGGCAGACTTTCTGGAAGAATGTGGCCCTCGACGTGCCGACGGTGTGGATTTTCCTCACCCGCGACCTGCGCCGCAAGCGCCGCTTCGAGCGCGACGGCATCATAGCCATCGTGGCGGCCGTGGTGATGATTGTCTTCGAGGTGTATAACATCAAGCACGAGCCCGTCATCGATTTCCGCCCGTGGAAAGAGGGCAACCAGATGATGGACCTCGGCGCCACCGAGACGATGAAGAGCTATGTCACCTACCGCGACAAGGAGACGGGCGAGGTGCAGGAGTTCGAGAGCGCCAAGCTGATGGAATACATGGCACAGGAAGGCTGGGCCGACCGCTGGGAGTGGGAGAGCAGCCGCGTGATAGACCCGCGCGAGATTGCCGCCCCGGGCTTCTCGATGCTCGACATGGAGGGCGAGGACCGCGCCACCGACCTGCTGCCCGCCGAGGACGGCATGGTCATAGCCACGATACACCACCTGGACGAGGTGGACGAGAGCGGTGTGCGCGCCGTGCGCACGGCCTTGACCATGGCCGAAGACAACGGGGTGCGCATAGTGCTGCTCACCTCGGCGCTGCCCGAAGAGGTGCAGGCATGGCTGGCCGACAACGGCATCTCGGGTCTCGACTATGTCTTTGCCGACGCCACGGCCATCGAGACCATGATGCGCGGCAACCCGGGCTTCATGTATATCAAGAACGCCACCGTGATAAAGAAGACCCGCAAGCCGCAAGACTTGCCGATTGAGTGAAGTGAAAAGTGAAAAATTAAACGTAGGGGCATACCTCGTGTATGCCCGGCGATTTGGGGTGTGGGTTTGAAAATTAAAAAAAAACTTAAAAGAAAAATGATACAGAGAATTCAAAGTTTTTGGCTTGTTTTGGCAGCATGCTGCATGGCTTTCTGTTTTATGGTGCCTATCGCCGAGTATCACGCCACCGTGGAGAACTCGGGGCAGGCGGTCGAGGGCGCGTTCAACCTCGTGGCCAAGGATTCGCCCGAGATGATGAACCAGATGGTCACCGGTGCCCCGGTGGTGGAATACAGTCAGAAGGTGAGCGGCTTCAAGACATGGCCTCTGACGGTGATGACCATCGTTGTGGGCCTCGTGGCCCTGCTGTGCGTCTTCCTGTACAAGAACCGCGTGCTGCAGATGCGCGTGGTGGCCGTGGGATTCCTGCTCAACGTGGTGTATGTCTTCCTGCTCTTCTTTTGGGCTGTAGACGCCTATGGCAAGACCATGCTGCAGGCTATGAACGCCTCCGACCTGAGTGTGACGTGGCAGGCCGGTGCCTATGCGCCGATAGTGGCCATCGTATTCTTCCTGCTGGCCCACCGCGGCATAAAGAAAGACGAGATGAAGGTGCGCGCCGCCGACAGGCTGAGATAGTGTTGATACGGTTGATGGTTTGAAAGATTTATAAGTTGATATAATGGAGACTGTTATTCACGGTGTGGCGGAGCTGCCCGATGTGGCACGAAAATTGCTGCAAGCATTTCCGGACGACCGCTTCTTCGCCTTCTTCGGCAAGATGGGTGTCGGCAAGACGACCCTCATCAAAGAGATATGTGCCGAGCTGGGGGTGGCAGACAATGTGTGCAGCCCGACATTCGCCATCGTCAACGAATACACCAGCGGCGACGGCGAGCCGGTCTACCACTTCGACTTCTACAGGCTGAAGTCGTTGGCCGAGGCCTACGATATAGGCTACGAGGAGTACTTCTACAGCGGGTGCTACTGCTTCACCGAATGGACCGAGAAGGTGGAAGAGCTGCTGCCGGAGAGCTATGTGAGGGTGGAGATAGAGGAGACCGATGGAACAAGAACACTGAATGCGAACAAGATAGAACAATGACAAATAAAGAGAAAGAATCGTTGGTGCTGGCCCGACTGGCCGCACAGGCCCTTGACGGGAAAAAAGGCGAAGATGTGCGCATACTGGACCTGCGCAAGGTGTATGGCGCACCGGCCGAATACTTTGTGATAGCAAGCGGCAATGTGCCGTCGCACGTGAGCGCGCTGAGCGACGCTGTGCACGAGGCCGTCAAGATGGCCACCGGCCTCAACCCCCACAAGGTGGAGGGCTACCAGAATGCCGAATGGATTTTGATGGACTACTTCGACGTGGTGGTGCACATCTTCCAGAAAGAAAAGCGGCAGTTCTTCCGCCTCGACGAGCTGTGGAGCGACGGCGAAGAGGTGAGTATCTCAACAAAATGACCGACACTTGGCTAATATACGCAAATTGAACTATGGCAGAACAAGATAGACAACAACCCAAACAACCCCGCCAGCCCATGGGCAACGGCAACAAGCCGAAGCGACCGAAGATCATGCCGTTTGTGTACAGCGTGCTCATCTTCGCCATCGTGTGGCTGCTGTTGGGCGGCGGTTCGGGCTCGGCAGGCAAGGTGCCCATCACCTGGGACAAGCTGCAGCCCATACTGGAGCGCCACGACTACGAGAGCATCACCGTGATAAACGAAGAGGTGGCCGAGATACACATGAAACGCGAAGCCGTGAGCCGCGACACCGCGCTGTACGGCAACCTCATAAGCCGCACCATCACTGGTGCGCAGGGTCCGCAGGGTGTCTACACCTACAACATCGGCAACTTTGAGCATTTCGACAAAGAGCTGGCCATCGTAGAGGAGAAGACCGGCGAGCACATCAGCTACAAGATAGAGAAGCAGAGCAACGCGCTGCGCGAGATACTGGTCTTCTTCGGGCCGCTGCTGATGCTTATCTTCTTCTTCTGGCTGATGAACGCATGGACGCGCCGCCAGATGGGTGGCGACGGCGGCGGCGGTTTCGGCGGCATATTCGGCATGGGCCGCAGCAACGTCAAGCAGTACGACGCCACGAAGCAGAACAACATCTCTTTCAAAGACGTGGCCGGATTGGCCGGCGCCAAGGAAGAGGTGATGGAGGTGGTGGATTTCTTGAAGAATCCGAAGCGCTACACCGACCTTGGCGGCAAGATACCGAAGGGCGTGCTGCTCGTGGGACCTCCGGGCACCGGCAAGACGCTGCTGGCAAAAGCAGTGGCCGGCGAGGCCGGGGTGCCGTTCTTCAGCATGAGCGGCTCCGATTTCGTAGAGATGTTTGTGGGTGTGGGCGCGTCGCGTGTGCGCGGCCTCTTCGAGGAAGCCAAGAAGAAGAGCCCGTGCATCATCTTCATCGACGAGATCGACGCCGTTGGCCGTGCCCGTGGCAAGAACGGCATCACTGGCGGCAACGACGAGCGCGAGAGCACCCTCAACCAGCTGCTGACCGAGATGGACGGTTTCTCGAGCACGACCAACGTCATAGTGATGGCCGCCACCAACCGCGCCGACGTGCTCGACAAAGCTCTGCTCCGCGCCGGCCGTTAAGTCGGATCGTAG
>JAZNSV010000053.1:0-1773 GCA_045591485.1 Bacteroidales bacterium
GCGTAGAGTCCAGCTCGCGGCGCAGTTTGAAATATCCCGAAGAACGAAAATAGCCAACCACGGCATGGAAGATGTCGAAGTTGGCCATTGCGGAGGCGATGCCGTGGAACTTGTCCAGCAGCGTCGCATCGATATTGTTGAAAAACTTGGTGCTCATAAGGCTCGGCGTGTTCGGCGCTTTGCCTTTCTGAGCATCATAAAAAAGTTATCCGTGAAACTCTCTTTGTACGTGGAGGCTCGCCAAAGCCTGTACTACAATTAAGAAAGCCCACGGATACCCGTGAGCGTTCTGCTTTCTTTTGTAGTACAGTTTGAAATTTGGCGATTTCCACGTACAAAGCAAAGCAAAAACGCTTTATATTATGTCTTTATATTCTCTTTATTCTATTCTGTTTCTTGGTTTTACTGTTGTTTTTGTTATTGTTGTTTTATTTGTTTCGTACTGCAAAGATACGAAAAATTATTTCGTATTCTTCAGCAGATCTTTTGTCTTCAATTCCATCTTGGAAAAAGCAAACCATTTCTTGCCAAGGTCTTTCAGCGAGGCACCGATATGGTAGACGCTATCGTCGATGCAGAGGAAGCGGTCGTGGGTGCGGTCGAAGGGCATGACGGTGATGGGGCGGTACTAGGCATTGTGCTTGGCGATGTCGAGCGTCAACTGATGCGAGATGGTTTTGGTGTAAATCTCGGCTTCGACGGTCTTCTTGCGTTTGTCGAGGAGGGTGAGCACGGTGTCGTCGATATAGTTGTCGAATAAGACTATGCGTCTCTTGGCCGAGCGTATGAGGTTGGAAACGAAAGTATGAGCGTCGAAAATCTGCCCGTCGAAGAAGATGCCCTCTACCGGCGGTAATGCGGTGCGGACGAAGAAGTCGATTTTCTGGTCGTGTTCTTCAATTTTGCGTTCTATGTTGTTCAACCGGTGATTGATGGCATATCCGCGTAACAGATAGTCTTTCAATACGGCATTTGCCCACTTCCGAAATAGAACACCTCGCTGTGATTTTACCCTATAGCCAACCGAAATGATGACATCAAGATTATAATATTCGACTTGATATGTCTTCCCATCAGCTGCAGTTGTCGCAAATTTTGCGACAACTGGTGTGCCTTCGAGCTCTTCTGTTAGTGCATTGGCAATATGTTTGCCGATGGTCTTCACGTCACGTTGGAATAGTGAGGCCATTTGTTGACGATTCAACCACACGGTATCCTCATTTAAACGGACTTCTAACTTTACATTGTCATCAGGTTGGTAGAGTACTATTTCACCCTTTTCGTTGTTCATTTACAGTCTTAATAATGTTTATATCACAAGTTGTCGCAAAAAATGCGACAACTAAAAACAAAAAGCGAAAAACGCCTTATATTATGTCGTTATATTCTCTTTATTCTATTCTGTTTCTTACTTTTACTGTTGTTTTTATTATTGGTTTTTTATTTGTTTCGCGCTGCAAAGATACAAAAACTATTTCATTTTTTTGCGATGTTATTTCAACAGTTTCCGATTGTCTACCTCCTCCAGGACACTCATCTGCTTGATGGCTATCTGGTTCAAGCGCTTCAGTCGCTCGCGCTGCGCGATGCCGTCGCTGATAAAGACGGCGTTGATATTTTCAAGGTTGGAGAGACATATAAGCTGATTGATAGTTGCATAGTCGCGCGTATTGCCTTTCTTGTCGGGATTGGCTTCGCGCCACTCTTTGGCCGTGATTCCAAACAAGGCAACATTCAAAACATCGGCTTCCTCGGCATAGATAAGCGAACTGT
>JAZNSV010000054.1:0-18744 GCA_045591485.1 Bacteroidales bacterium
CTTTCCACTTTCCACTTTCCACTTTCCACTTTCCACTTTCCACTTTCCACTTTCCACTTTCCACTTTCCACTTTCCCATAACGTTCCGGCCTTTTTTTTATTGTCCGATGTCCCATTTTTTGTCGTGAATGATAAAGGAACATCTATAAATTGCCTCGGAGAGGCAAACTCTCAATAACCCCACACTGCAAGTGTGGGGTATATCAAGCGAATACAAATCAGCGTCTCGAAGAGACGCACTTTCAAACATGCATTTATAAATAATAGAAGACCCCTTAAATTTAAGGATGGTTCTATTAATTCACTTTTAGTAGCGTCTCTCCGAGACGCGGGTGAGCATCTGTTTGATTTACCCCACACTTCCGTGTGGGATTATTGAGAGTAATGCCTCTTCGAGGCAATTTATAGAAGTCATCTTAAGTTGATTTTAACAGTTCTGGTTGCCGTTTCCGCCATATCCTGTAGTGCATATCAACGATACTTCAACGATATATCAACGATATTTCAACGATCGTAATCGTTGAAATATCGTTGATATATCGTTGAAGTATCGTTGATATGCACTACAGGACCCGAAGAAGACCGGATGGAAATACGGCGTCGACACAAAAAAAGTGGCTGTCTGACCGGTGGCCATACAATAAAAGGCGCCGACTGCCGTTATCAAAAACGATGAATTGTGTCGAGCGTGGAATTCAATCGTGCACAAGCGGTGTGTTGGCGGCTCGGGGCTTGAGAGAAGCCTCGGTGCCGGGTGGGGCGGGGTGCCGGGCGGTTTCATGCTGCGATGCCAATAAGGCTACCATTGCCTTAATCAAAGTGATTATGAGACGACAAGTATTGATGCTTTTTCTTCTGGCGGCAATGTTTTTTGCCGGTTGCGGGCATAAGGCCACTGTGACTGAACTGAATATTGTGCCCGAACCTGTGTTTATGGTGCAGAAAGAGGGGTTCTATACCCTCGACGCCAATCCGCGGGTGAGCATGGTGGGGCTGGGGCAGAATTCGCCCACCGCCAAGTTTGTGATGAAGTCGCTGCGTTCGGCGCGCCTCTATCCGTCGCTCGTGGCCGCCGACGACGACAGCGACATCGACCTCGTGCTGAACGACACTCTGAACACCGAAATCGGCGACGAGGGCTACCTGCTCGAGGTGCGCCCCACGGGCATACGCCTCTCGGCCAACACAGAGGTGGGTCTTTTCTATGCATATCAGACGTTTGTGCAGATGCTTCCGGCCGACGTGATGAAGGTGCGCTACCGGAGTGTCTCTCTGCCTGAGTGCACTATTTTAGACTATCCGCGCTTCGAGTGGCGCGGTGCGCATCTCGACGTCTGCCGCCATTTCTTCGGCGTCAAGGCCGTCAAGAAGTATCTCGACGTGATGGCGCTCTACAAGATGAACAAGTTCCACTGGCACCTGACCGACGACCACGGCTGGCGACTGCCCAGCGAGCGGTGGCCGCGGCTCAACACGGTGGGGTCGTGGCGCGTGGACCGCGACGACCAGCCATGGGGCGAGGCCGACCCGCCGCGCGAGGGCGAGCGCACCTCCTATGGCGGATTCTACACGCGCGAGGAAGTGGCCGATATAGTGCAGTATGCCGCCGAGCGCGGCATAGAGGTCATCCCGGAGGTCGAACTGCCTGGCCATAGCAGCGCCATCCTGGCGGCCTATCCGCAGCTGGCCTGCGACCCCGACTACCCCTACACTGTCGCCATAGGCCCCTACTGGCCGCCCAAGGCCATCCTCTGTGCCGGCAACGACTCGGTGCTCGCCTTCCTCGACGAGGTGCTCGACGAGGTGTGCGACCTCTTCCCCTCGCGCTATATCCACATCGGCGGCGACGAGGCCTGGAAAGGCAACTGGGAACAGTGTCCGCGCTGCCAGCGGCGCATACGCACCGAGCATCTGAGCGGCGAAGAGCAGCTGCAGAGCTGGGTCGTAGGCCATGTGCAGCGCCACCTGGCCGAGCGGGGCAAGACCATCATCGGGTGGGACGAGATTATGGGCCTCGAAGACGGCGGCTGGGACATCAACCGCCCCGTCAAGACGCGCAACCCGCTGCTCGACAAAGACGCCGTCGTCATGTCGTGGCGCGGCATGCAGCCGGGGTTGGAGGCCGCCAGGGTGGGCCACCGCGTCATCATGTGCCCCACGGACTATTGCTACCTCGACTACTATCAGGCCGACCCGCGCTACCAGCCCGCCGCCATTGGCGGCATGGTGACCCTCGAAAAAGCCTACGCCTTCGACCCTGTGCCGGCCGGCACCATCAGCCATGTGGCTGCCAATGTGGTGGGCGGCCAAGCCAACCTCTGGACCGAGTTTATCAACACGCCCCAGCATGCCGAGTATATGCTGCTGCCGCGCCTGCTGGCCATCAGCGAGTGCCTGTGGTCGCAGCGCGAAAGCAAGGACTGGGGCCGTTTCCGCCGCAAGGTCGAGGTGCAGAAAGACCGCCTCCACGCCAAGGGCTACAGCTATTGCGAAGGCTCGTTCACACCGCGCTTCACCGCCCGCCGCGTCGACGACAACACGATGAATATCGCCATCTCCACCGAGGTGCCCAACACCTACATCTTCTACACCACCGACGGCAGCACGCCCACGCGCCAGAGCTCGATATACCTGGGTCCGGTCAACCTCGAGCGCGGCACCCACATCAAGATACTGCCCGTATACAAGGACATCGAACGCGATTCTGTCTATGAATTTGTCATCAAGTGAGATAGAGCGTCTGCTCACCACGAGCGACCCGTTGGCGGTCGACGAGCTGTTTGCCGAGGCCTGCCGCCTGCGCGACGAGGTCTATGGACGCCGCGTCTTCATGCGCGGCCTGATTGAGATTACGAGCCACTGCCGCAACAATTGCCTCTATTGCGGCCTGCGGCGCGATGTGCAGTGCCGCCGCTACCGCCTCAGCGAAGAGCAGATACTCGACTGTTGCCGCATCGGCCATGAGCTGGGCTTCCGCACCTTCGTGCTGCAGGGCGGCGAGGACGCCTGGTTCACCGACGACCGTGTATGCCATATCGTGAGTGCCATCCGCAGTCGCTTCCCCGACTGCGCCATCACCCTCTCGCTCGGCGAACGCGGCCGCGAGAGTTTCGCCCGCCTGCGCCAGGCAGGTGCCGACCGCTACCTGCTGCGCCACGAGACCGCCGACCCGGCCCACTACGCCATCCTGCACCACGCCGAGATGAGCTTCGACCACCGCATGCAATGCCTGCACGACCTGCGCGACCTCGGCTTCCAGGTGGGTGCCGGATTCATGGTCGGCTCGCCGGGACAGAGTGTGGCCACTCTGCTCAAAGACCTCGAATTCATCGACCGCTTCCGGCCCGAGATGGTCGGCATCGGCCCCTTCATACCAGCCGCGGGCACACCCTTCGAAGACCGCCCGGCGGGCAGCGTCGAACTCACGCTCCGCCTGCTGGCCCTCATACGCATTATCCACCCCCACGTGCTGCTGCCGGCCACTTCGGCCCTCGGCACACTGCATCCCCAGGGCCGCGAACGGGCCATACGCGCCGGCGCCAACGTGGTGATGCCCAACCTCTCGCCGCAAGACACACGCGCCCTCTACAGCATCTACAACAACAAGCTCGCCACGGGCAGCGAGGCCGCCGAGAGCGCCGCCGACATCCGCGCCCGCCTGCGCGCCCTCGGCATGGAAGTCCCCACCGACCGCGGCGACTATAAGTGAGTCGAAGAGTCGAAGAGTCGAAAAGTGGCTGAGTGGCAGAGTGAAAGAGTGGCGGAGTCGAAAAGTCGAAGAGTGGCAGAGTCGTGGGGGCATAACTTGTGTATGCCCGATATAGGTTAGCGCATGTAGAGACGCGGCGTGCCGCGTCTGCATTTTTATATTGTTTGGTGGAGAGTGGCAGAGTGGCAGAGTCGAAAAGTGGAAGAGTGGAATGCGTTAATGTGTTATCGTGTGAATGCGTGATTGTTTGAGTGACTGACGCATTCTAGCATTCCAGCACTAACGCATTCCCGCATTCCAGCACTAACGCATTCCCGCATTATCTCACCACCACTTTCTTTGTCCAACGCCCCGCCTGCACGAGGTATACGCCTGGAGCAAGTGTCTCCGATGTCGCATGTCTCCGTCCCGCGAGGTCATAGATGGTGTAGTCATCTGTGTTCCCCATTACAACGATGCATCTGTCTGTCACCCTCACCACAATGTGCTCCCCGCTGGCATCGTCTATGCCTTCGTGGCTCCTTGCTTCGAAGCGGGCTTCAAACTGCATGTCGCCTGTGACGGTGATGCTGCGTACAGCCAACGTATCGCCGTCGCTCCAGCCGATGAAACGGTAGTTGTCGAATGCCTGTGCTGCTATTGTCACCGTACTGCCGTAGGGGTAGCTTCCCGTGCCGCTCACGCTGCCCATCGAGTAGTCGTTGGCGGTGACGATCAACGGGTATCTGACTGGCTCGAATACGGCAGTATAGGTGACGGCTCCAATGACCGTCACCACCCTTGGATTCGAGGTCACTCCGTCGCTCCATTGCGAGAAGTAATAATGCTCGTTGGCCGTGGCTATAAGGGTGACGTTCTCGCCCATATAATAGTCCGCTTCGTACGGGCCGACGCCAGTCTGCGTGCCGACCGTCAGGCTGCCTCTTGCCGAGTCGTTGACGTTCACCACGATGGTGTACTGCTCATCTTCTTCGAATATGGCCGTGAAGGCCGTGTCTGACGTCAGTGTCACCATGCGTGGATTGCTTGTATTGCCGTCGTTCCATTGGAGAAAGTGGTGGTGCGCCGATGCGGTAGCACTGATGTTCACCTGGGACAGGTAGTTGTATGTCCCCGATCCGCCCACGGTGCCCATCGTGCTGTCGGCGGCAGCGACGCTGACTGTGTAGGTGTTGACTGCGAAGAGGGCAGTTAAAGAGGTATCCTGCCTAAGGGTGAGGGTGCGCGGATTGTCCATCACTCCGTCGTTCCAGCCTGTGAAGTGGTATCCGTAATGGGCAGTGGCCGTGAAGGTCAGCGGGGTCAGGTAGTCTCCTTGGTACACATGCATCCCGGTCTGTGTCGCCGATGTTGCGATTGCCGCCGTACCCATCGTGCTGTCGTTCACCATGCAGGTGGCCGAATACTGGTTAGGGGTGAAGCTGGCGGTGAAGAGGGTGTCCTGCGAAATCACCACACGGCGAGGATTGCTGCTGTTGCCGTCGTTCCATGCCGTGAAGTGGTATCCGTAGTTGGCGGTGGCGCCAATCCATACGGCGGTATTGTAGTCGACCGTGTCGCTGCCCGAAGTGGTGCCTCGGATGGCATCGTCCGTCAGCACACCTACCGTGTGGCGGTCGATGGCGAAGTGGGCCGTGAAGACCGTGTCACGCGTCACGGTGATGGTCCTCGGATTGTCCTCGATGCTGTCGTTCCACATGGTGAAGTGGTAGTGCGGTGCCGCCACCGCTGTCAGCGCTACCTGGCTCAGGTAGTTGTAACTGCCGCCTCCCGTGGCGGTGCCTATGGTCACGTTGCTGCTGTTGGTGCTGACGAGGTAGCTGTTGTAGGTGAACTGTGCCGTGAACTGTGCCGAGTCGGTCACCGTCACCGTGCGCGGGTTGTCGGTGTTGCCGTCCTGCCACTGCACGAAGTGGTAGCCGTAGTAGGCTGTGGCGGTCAGTGTGGCGGTGCTGTTGTGGTTGTAGGTGCCGCTGCCGCTCACGCCGCCCATGTTCGTGTTGTTGCTCTGTACCCCCACGGCATAGCTGTTGATGGCGAACTGAGCCGTGTAGGTGGCGTTCTGCGTCACCGAGACCAGACGCGGGTTGTCCGTATTGCCGTCGCTCCATTGCGTGAAGTGGTAGCCCGCGTTGGGGTTGGCGGTGATGTTGACGGGTGTGAGGTAGTTGTAGCTGCCGCCGCCGCTGGTGGTGCCTATGGCGGGGTTGCTGCTCTGCACCGTGAGGATATAGCTGTTGATTTCGAACTGTGCGGTGTAGGTGGCTGAGTTCTGCACGGTGACGGTGCGCGGATTGTCGGTCACGCCGTCGCTCCATTGCGTGAAGTGGTAGGCGTATTCCGCCACTGCCGTCAGCGTGGCTGTGGTGTTGAAGTTATAGGTGCCGCTGCCATAGGCGCTGCCCATCGTGGGGTCGTTGGCCTCAGCCGTGATGGCGTAGCTGTTGGCGGCAAACTGGGCGGTGAAAGCCGAGTCGCGTGTCACGGTGATAGTGCGCGGGTTGTCGGTGTTCTGGTCGTTCCATTGCACGAAATGGTATCCGAAAGCTGGCGTCGCCGTCAGGCTCATCTCATGCAGGTAGGTGTAGCTGCCGCCGCCAGCAACGCTGCCCATCGCGGTGCTGTTGCTGCTGCCCACGATGCTGTAGATGTTGGGGGCGAAGTAGGCGGTGAAACTGCTGTCCTGATTCACCACAATGGTGCGTAGGTTCTGCTGGTTGCCGTCGTTCCACTGCGTGAAGTGGTAGCCGTAGACGGGGGTGGCCGTGATACTAACCAGGTTCTGGTAGTAGTATACTCCACTGCCGCTCACATTGCCCATCTCCGGATTGGCATTGGCCACGGTGATGGTGCTCACGTTGCTGACGAAGATGGCCGTGAAGCTCGTGTCGCGCACCGCAGCCATATAGCGCGGGTTTTGCGTGTTGCCGTCATTCCACCGCAGGAAATGGTAACCGTCGTAAGCTGTCGCCGTCAGCGTCACAGGTGCATTGTAGCTGTACAGGCCGCTACCAGTCACGCTGCCCATCAGCGAGTCGTTGGAGTGGACGGTGACATGGCTGTTGTTGGGCACGAAGATGGCGGTGAAGGTCGAGTCCTGCGTCATCTGGATGGTGCGCGGATTGGTGCCGTTACCGTCGCTCCACTGCAGGAAGTGGAAACCCGACAACGCCGTCGCCCTTATTATCGCCGAGTGGTTGCTGCAGGTGGCTTGCTGAGTGACCGCAGCACTGCCCATTGTCTCGTTGTTGCTCTGTACGGTGAGCGTGTATGGCGGCGCCTCCACGATATTTGAGAAGTTCTCCCAGTAGTTGGTGGTGTAGTAGTTCATCACCGCCCCACAGGGAACGCTCATGGGCGTGCTGTTGCTCACCGAAGCAAAGGTATGTGCATAGATGGTTGGTGGCGTTGCACCGAGCATATTTATTCCTGTGATAGTGCCTGTGCCGCTATAGGCGTAGTCGCCGATATTGTTGATGGTAGCAGGGAATGTTAGTTTGCCATTAAGTAGGCTGCATTCACTGAACGCACGAGCGCCGATATAGGTAAGCACGTCTGGCAGTTCAGGCCGCTCCATTCGCACGCAACCTTGGAACGCGCTGTCACCAATAGAAGTTACACCGCCAAGATTGACGTTTTGTAAGCGGAAGCAGCCGCTAAAAGCACCGGCGCCCAATGTTTGCACCGAATCATGTAGAGTTATATTAACCAATCTATCACAATTCGCAAAAGAGCGGCTTCCTATTCGTACAGCATTGATATCTGCAGTTAGCAGATAATCACAATCTGCAAAAGCATTATCTCCAATAGTATCTACAGTTATATTCAGTATAGAAAATGTAGTAACTCCTGAAAAGCAAGAATACGGAATATATTTTACACTATCTCCAATAATAATAGTAGTATTTGTTTTATGAATCCCATCCAACACTGTACCACTAATAGTAGGCCTGTATGAAGAACCTATTGAATAGTGATAATATGAAATGTTACTTGGATCATAAAGTCCATTTCTGTTGTTAATTGCATTATAATATAGATAGATTAAACTCGAACATCCATTATACGCCAATGGTTTAATTTCAGTTATATCTTTTCCAATAAAAACAGAATCTATTCCTGTACAATTACGAAAAGCATATAGGCCTATTGTAGAGATACCATTAGATATTCTTACTGTGTTTAGTTCATTGCAATTATAAAAGGCATAGTCACCGATAGAAGTAACTTTATATATGGTATCATTATGAATAACACAATTGGGCACAACTATACTCCCGGCGGGACGTGTATAAACTTGGGATACAGTATAATATGAATGACCTCCGGCATAGGTACTGTAAAAATGGTATTCATACTCAATGTATGGGTCAATCTCAACATATTCTCCGCCATAGCCAATGATGAATTTGCTGAGTCTTAAATTACCAGGATATGTTATTTCTACTGTTGAATCACTTGTAATGTTATAATATAACGTTTGCCCCGTGCTACACACTGCAGAGAAATCATAGGCAAAACAGCTCAGCGTCGCAAAAAGTGCAATTAATAAAGTGATATTTTTTTTCATATACTATTACAGTTTTAGGGTTAACGAGTTTGATGTTCTCCAAAATAATAAGGCCTGTTTGCTTTGTTTATTGCAACAAAGGAACGAATTGCTCCATCAGGTAGCTTTAATTGTATCGGCTTATTGTTATGTTGTTTTGCATATTCGTACTTCAGTTGTTCCATCAAAGAGAAAAGAATTATTGAGAGATAGATTGAGTATAAAAACCTTGTACGAAATTCCACAAATGAGATATTATAGGTATTTTCTTTATTATAATAATTTATCGTTTTATTATGTGTGTTTATCTCATATTCAGAATGAGCAATGGAATTTCTTAAGTCATTATTATAATTGTCGGTTATGATTTGCTCCAGTGAACTTTTCGTCGTCAGTAATGGTTTTTTAATATGATCTAAAATATAATTTCCCCTGTTGGTTTTCTCGATATCAGGAATATCCCAAGGGTATTCACCAGATTCATTCATCTTGGCAATTATGGCTAACATCTGTAATACGTATTTTGACTCCCACGATTGAAGATACATCATCAGCTCTGTATTAAGACGGAACTCACCATCATTACCACCATAAGAATAGCCAACTTTGTTATTGTAATGCGTCAAATAGTATTTACAATACTTAATTCGAGAGATATCATTATTTCGCTTATTAGAGTCGTTGAGTTTATAATTATATTTTATCCCATTGCTCTCCTCATTACATTTTTCTATATGGGAAAGAAACATATAGTAATTTTCTTGCGATTGTTTCTGAATAGTAGTTATAAGTGATAGTAATGACGTTTCAATATGTTTTTGAATATCAAGAATACTTGTTTTATTCGCACTCCGTTTTCCACATAGAAATAATTTATTCATGATTGAGATGTATTTGATATTTCTTTAGTTATTTATTTTTGTTATTTTCTCACCAATCATTCAGATACAATAGTGGTAATTCTGTAATTGTTCAAAATGCGTAATCTTGTTTCTATATTGTTTCCAGGATATGTTTCGCCTTCATAATATGGTAATAACCCTCTATTTTCATATTCTCAATTAGCATTCCCACAACTATTTTTCCAACAAGCAAAGGGCCTCCGCTATATCCTTTGATAATATTAACCGTACTATCCAATCTTTTACAGTACATACAATAATCTTGTGGAAATAGCATGACACCATCAACATTACAACTGTTATATATCTTTACGGCTCTGTTTTTTAAAAGAATGTCGTTTTCGTTGATGTAGTGATAGCCAAATAGTAATGCACTCGTGTCATCGAGAAGAATCTCATCTGAAACATCTAATTTACAACAAGGGGTATCAATGATGTATATGGCTAAATCTTCCGCCAAAGCATTAAATATAACCCTTCCGTACTCATCCCGATCTTTCCCATATTGTTTGCAATATATCCGATTCTCCTTCTGAAGTTTATAGCGGTTTCCTTGAAATATATAGTAGATGTCGTTCATATTTTCTACTACATGTGCCGCAGTTATCAAATAAGACTTATATATAAAACCAGTCCCATTAAATTCACCATCGCAATATATTGGGACAATAGCATCGGTTATATTATCTTTTATCATATCAGGATTTATTTGTGAGTTTTTTTCTTTTTCATTATATATTCAACCATTAAACTTTTTGAGACACTTCACCGAATCATCGCCGAAGGACTACCGAAGGATCGCCGCCACATCCCCGTGCTGTGGATGCCGACCCTGTGGAAGCACGGATTGACAACATTTTCGTGTACTATTTACCCCATTCTTCATAGTTTCTTTATTGCGCGATGGTTGTAAATGTATTCTCCGTTCCATATACCGTCCCTGTGGCGTTGGTGGCGTAGGCGCGGTAGTAGTAGGTGGTGCCTGGCGAGAGGTTGGTAAGGTGGCTGACGAAGGGGCCGGTGCCGCTGCCGTCGGTGGTGTGGGGGCTGGCTGTGGTGGGTGCAGGCGTGGTGCTGTAGCATACGCCGCGAGCGGTGACGGGGAAGCCGCCATCGCTACTGACGTTGCCGCCACAGACGGCGCTGGTGGCAGCGATGCTGGTGGCGGCTGTGGTGGAGACGACAGGATGCCCGTCGGGGGTGACGAAGGTGCGCTGCTCACCGTAGGCGGTGCCGTTCTGGTTGGTGGCGTAGGCCCGCAGGTAGTAGGTGGTGCCGGGGGTGAGTCCGCCGACGGCGCTGACGAAGGTCCCGAGGCCTCCTGCGTCGATGGTGCGGGTGTTGGCGATGGTGGGGTCGGGCGAGGTGCTCCAGCATACGCCCCGCTGGGTGACGGCGAAGGTGCCGTCGGCGACGACGCTGCCGCCCGAGACGGCGGTGGTGGGCGTGATATCGGTCACGGCTGCGGTGGCGACGGTGGGCAGGCCCGCAAGGGTGGTGAAGGTCTGCTGGTTGCCGTAGGCTGTGCCGACACCGTTGGTGGTGTAGGCGCGCACATAGTAGGTGGTGCCGACCTCGAGGTTCGCAATTGTGGAGGTGAAGTCGCCCTCGCCGCTGCCGTCAACGCTGTAGGCGTTGGCGAGCGTGGGATATTGCATTTTGCTCCAGCAGAGGCCCCGGCGGACTACGGCGCTGTTGCCGCTGGAGGTGACGCTGCCGCCGCCCAAGGCTGTAGTGGCTGTGACGGACGAAGGTGCGAGGGTGGCGACCACGGGCAGCGCGGGGCCTACCACATAGAGGGTGCCTACATCGTAGTATTCACGTCCATAGCCCTGAGGCTCCAACGCAACAGAGGTGCCCACATAGAGCGAGTCGGCGAAGACCTCGAGGCTGACACCGCGGTCCAGCTGTTCGAACTGTAGCGGAAGGAGGAAGGTGCCGTCGCCCGCCGTGAGGGTGGTCTGGAGGGCCTGGCCGTCCTGCAGCAGACGAACATGCAGACCCTCGACGGGCTGCTGCGTGGTCTGCTCGACAACGCGTCCCTTCACGGTGCTCTCGCTGTAGATGCCTTCCTGCTCGAGGTCTCGGATGCAGGAGGAAAAAAGCAGGAGCCATGTTAAATTGAAAATTGAGAATTGAAAATTGAAAGTGCGACGGGACATTGGCGAATTGAGAATTGAAAGGTTATAGGTTAAAGTTTAAGGTTTAAAGTTTAAGGTTTTTGAGTCTGTAGAGACGCGGCGTGCCGCGTCTGCATTTGTTTCAAGGTTAAATAGCCGGATATGGTTAAAGTTGAAAGGGCGTTGTTTTCATAGGTTGAGGGTTAGCGAGATGCCGGGTGTGGGGCCGGAATATGAGGGCATTAGTGTAGGGGCCAGGGCGAGGCCGTTGGTGCGACGGGGCTGCATGGCGTAGGCGCGGTAGAGGTTGAAGAGATAGAGCACCGCCGCGCCGCCCCAGGCGATGTAGGAGACCGTCTGGAGGGTGTTGTAGCTTCTGCGGGCAGCGTTCCAGTCGGCAAACGAGGTGCTGGCATCGTGCATCACGTCGAGTTTCTGCTGTGCCATGAAGTAGCATCCTATGCCTGTTCCCACCAGCAGGAGCTCGCCCCCAAGGGTCAGCGCTCCTTCTGTGGAGTAGCCTTTGCCCATCTGTCCGAGACCCGGCACGACGGCGCTCTTGGCAAGAGAGGTCCAGTTGTTGATTTCACCCTCGCGACGCAGTTCCTCCCACACGGGCTGGATGTTGCCGCTGACGGCCACCTGGCAGAGCACCCATACGCGGAAGGTACCGTCGGCCAGCTGCTGGTCGTACTGGTCTACCTTGTTGATGGGTATGTTGTATTGTCGGCTGAGTGTTTGGTAGTCGTTGCCACCCGACAACGCCTTATCCACCTCGTTGATGTCGAACGGGCGTCCAAGTCGGTTGGCGGTACTCTGCATCACACGCAGCATGGCCTGGTTGTGGGCTTCGGAGAGGGTAGGACCTTCGCCCGCCTCGCGGACATAGATATAGGTGCTGTTGCCCGGTTTGGGCAGCTCGTTCATCCATGGCGGTAGCCGCGTGGCTCCCCAGGCGGCTACATTTGCCAACAGTAAAATGATGATGATGAGTGTACGTTTCATCAATCCTCGCCTTTCATTTTCTTCATGTACTCCTCAGCCCATTTGCGGAACTGGTCGCGATGGAACATGCCCTCGAGTTTCTGGTCGTCGCTGAGGGCTGTGGCCATTTTGTTGGCCAGTTCCTTCTTGCTGATGCTGATGGCGATGTGGCTCTGATAGGTGCCGTTAGGAGTCTGGTACATCTTTTCGCAGGTCTGCTCGGCATCGTTGAGAACACGTTCAATGACCTGTACGATTTCGCGCTCGGCGAGACGCTGCACGTCGTCCTGCTGGGCGGCTCCCGACTGGGTGCGCACATAGTCGGTGGAGAGACCCTTGGCGAGGCCACCGATTTTGGCGTTGATCATGCTCTTGGCGGCGTTGAGGGCTGCCAAGCGGGCGTTTTGCATGTTGATGTTTTCACCGACGCCCATGCCGGTGAAGTACTCCTCGCTGTCACGGTCGTGGCCGGAGCACGGCAGCTCGATTTCTTTGTTGCCCATTTGCTCGGGGGTGAGGGTTTTGCTCGATTTGCAGCCGGTGAGCATTAGGGTGGTGGCGGCCACAAAGAGAATAAGAATACGTGTGTTCATAATTGTTTGTATTTGTTTGTTTATGTTTTAGTTTGCTTTTATTGTGATGATGTCTGGTGTCTTGCGTCGGTATTTGCGGCTCAGCTGTCCGGCATGGGCACCATGGCATGTAGGGTCACAGGCGTAGTAGCGCTGGCCATTGAGCTCTACATATATGCCACTACGCTTCAATACGCGATAATTTGCATCCCTGCTTTCTGGTACACAGACTGCCGTGGCCACATGGTCCTTGTATTCCAGCAGCACAGCGTCGAGGCCAAGCAGTATGTCGGCCATGCGGGCGAAGAGTACTGCGCGGTCTTCGCAGTCGTTGGCTCGATAGTAGAAGTTTTCCTCGCAGAAAAAGTTCTTCTCGTAGCCGAATTGAACAATGTCGGTTTGGTAGGTGAAGCCTTCCTGGACGTATTCGAGCAAGGTGTTGAGGGCTCCCACGGTGCTTTGGCCGACGATATAGGGGCGCAGTTGCTCTTCGAGTTGCCGTGTGAGGGACCCAGATACGGCGGCTTGGGCATAGACTTCAAGTTCTGTCTGTGGATAGCAGGCGTAGAAAGCTATGAGGTGTGGGTTACTGGTTATCTTTATGTTGTGGTCTTCGTGATGGCGATTGTATGCGGTGTGCTTGCGGTCTGAGTTGAGCAGTGGTGCTGCGGTTAGACGCATATCGCATTCGTGGTTGGTTGCATATGGCTGCTGACGGTAGGTGCTGATGCGGCCTCTCTTTCCAGATGAGTGTAAGGCATAGTAACGTGTGCTGTCAATTTCAATAAATGGAATGTTGTAGAGCCGATGGCTCGAATGCAACAGCACCACAAGACGTTTGTCGATACGTCCGAGGCGCACATCGAAGTGCATGCGGTTCATCAGCCACACGGTCAGTACTGCTTGCTCATTGGGTAGGTTGGGGTAGATGCTTGCCGACAGCGAGTCGGCGAGCATCAGTAGTCCCCAGTCGTTGAGGTAGAGGTCTCGCCGATATTGTAGCAGCTGCCGGTCGAGCAGCATGTCCGATTGGTCGAATTGGCGCCAGAGTCGGCTCACTTGTTTCTCGCGCACTCCGGGGAGATGCAACGCAGACAGTCCTTGTGGCACTTGGAAGATGAGCGTTTCGCCATAGAATGTAGCGCTGTGGTTCGGGTGTATGGTGTGCAGCCTGCCGTCGGCTGCTTCTTGGGTTATTTCTTTGGTTGTCTCTCGGTTTATGAATGTCTGCGACTGGTAGGGCACTTGACGGTCGGTCATGAGGGTGTCGGGCTCATCGTAGGTGGGCTGCACTTGTGGTTTGTTGCGCACCGGACGTGGCTCGCCAACGAAGAGCTCCCACTCTTCCCAGAGTTGTTCGAGGTAGAGGTAGAAGTTGTTGTCCATAGAGTCGGCGTGCTGTTGCCGTTGTTGGGTGTATTGTTGGCGGTAGCTTTCAGGTACCACCTGGGCGGTGGCAGAACTTAGTGCCATGAACATAAGGGTGAATATCAGGCAGGGGTGTAGAATGATCCGAAATCGTGTGTTTCTGTTTTTCATAAGATGTCCTCTACTATTGGTTCTACAATGGTGTCGTGGGTAGCATAGGCAGGAGCAGCGTCAATTCCCATGGCGCTTCCCGAGGAGAGATGCCATAAGGCGGTACCGATGCCCAGCAGCAGTGCCACGCTGGCGGCTATGGAGACTGTTGGCCAGAGGGGACGCACCCAACGGTTGGTGTGTTCTTTTTTAATTATTTTGACCGATGAGGCTATCGTGAGAAGTCCATCGAAGTGATCGTCGCTCTCGGCCAGATAGTCGAGCACGGCGGTCTCCTCGTCGGGGGTGGACTGACCGCAAAGCCAGCGGGTCAGCATTTCGTCGGTGATATGTTCTTCATCTGTCATCACTTTTACAATAGGGAGGTGGCGACAGGAATCTATCACATCCTATAAAAAAAATTATTTTCTTCTGATTTCAAGCTCGTGCACGAGCTTGGCGAGAGCACGACGTTTAATATTGTAGAGATTGTCGATGGTAATTCCTTGTCGGGCTGCAACAGCTGCGGGGTCCTCGTCGTCTACCAAGATGGAGTGAAGAATACTGCGGTCGCGTTCCGATTCGAGTCTGCCAATCGCATCGCGGAGATCCATCATAAGGGTGGACAGATGCATCTCGCCCTGCGAGTAGATGTGCTCTACTTCTCTGTCTGCCAGTTGGCTGACAGAGATTTGCCGGCGAGAGTCGAGCATGGCGATTGCATGGTCTTTAAAGAAACGATAGCTCACCACAGAAAGCCACTTCTCAAATGGCAGCGTCGGGTCATATTTGCGCAGTTTGGCCCAGTGGTCATTCTGCAAATAGATATATAGCTCGTGTATGAGGTCGGAAGCATCGGACGAACCACCCGATGCAAGGTATGTTCTCATAGCCTTCTGGGCGTTGTACACCAACATGGACCTGTATCGGCCATAGAGAAGATACTCGGTGGCTAGTCCGTTGCCGGCCATCAGGTCGGCAACAAACTGTTTGTCGGTACTGTATTGGTATTTGCGGTGTTGCGTCATCGGGCGTGGAGGACATTAAAATAGCGTGGAACGTATCTCTGTCTGACTACCAGGGTTTCCACGCCCTCCAAAGCAAACTAAGTCATTCCACGCCGATGCACGACGTTCCGATGACTATTCTTGCTTTGGTTTGTCTCCGTTGACGAAGACAGTGTGGAAATTTGGTAGTCAAGAATAGCGCGAATCGCTATTATACTATGTTATCTATTTCTTAATCTGTTGTCTGTCTACATTTTTCGATGGTTGTTTTATGGTGCAAATATACATATTTATTTTCAATACAGAAAACTTTTATGATTTTTCTTAATTGTAAATAAAAAAAATCAATGTTTTTTTTACGTGCGGCATACAATATTTGCAGCAGATGTGCGTTATGCATGTATTATTGTTAAATTAATATAAAACCACAGATATGATAGCAAAAGAACTACTCAACCCCCGCAGCATCGTGATTTGCGGTGCTTCGAGCGACGTGCATAAACCGGGCGGCAAAGCCCTGAAAAACCTGCTGGACAGCCCCTTCAAGGGACAGGTCTACGCCGTCAACCCCAAGGAGACCGAGGTGCAGGGCGTGAAGTGCTACGCCAAGGTCGACGACCTGCCGCAGGTAGACTGCGCCATTCTCTGCATCGCCGCTAAGTTCTGCGCCCAGACGGTCGACGTGCTGGCCAAGGAGAAAGGCACCAAGGGCTTCATCATCATCAGCGCAGGCTTCTCTGAGGAAAACGCCGAGGGCGCCGCCATTGAGAAGCACATCGTCGACACCATCAACTCGGTCGGCGGTTCGCTCATCGGCCCCAACTGCACTGGCTTCCTCAACACCAACTACGCAGGCTGCTTCGACACCCCGATACCTCACCTCGACCCCAAAGGCGTCGACTTCATCACCGGTAGCGGTGCCACCGCCGTGTTTATCAAGGAATACGGTATGAGCAACGGCCTCAAGTTCAACAGCGTCTGGGCAGTGGGCAACAGCGCCCAGCTCGGCATCGAGGATGTGCTTGAGCACCTGGACAACACTTTCGACCCCGAGAAGTCGAGCCGTGTCATCATGCTCTACATGGAGAAGATCGGCGATCCGCAGCGCCTGCTGAAGCACAGCCGTAGCCTTATCAACAAGGGTTGCCACATCGCGGCCATCAAGAGCGGCGGCAGCGCCGCCGGCAGCCGTGCCGCCAGCAGCCACACCGGCGCTCTGGCCACCAACGACGCCGCCGTCGACGCATTGTTCCGCAAGGCCGGTATCGTCCGCTGCCAGAACCGTCAGGAGCTGACCACTGTCTGCGCCGTCTTTATGCACCCCGAGCTGAAGGGCAAGCGCTGCGCCGTGATTACCCACGCCGGCGGCCCCGCTGTGATGCTGACCGACGTGCTCTCGAACGGCGGCATGGAGGTGCCTTCGCTCAAAGAACACCCCGCCAGCCCCGCACTGCTTGAAAAACTCTTTGCCGGCAGCTCGGTGGGCAACCCCATCGACTTCCTGGCTACAGGTACTGCCGAACAGCTCGGCTATATCATCGACGCCGTTGAGAACGACTACACCGACATCGACTTCTCGGTGGTCATCTTCGGCAGCCCCGGACTCTTCTCCAACAAGGAGGTCTACGATCTGCTCGACCAGAAGATGAAGACCTGCAAGAAACCCATCTTCCCCGTGCTGCCCTCCATCATCAACGTGAAAGAGGAAATCGAGGACTTCATCGCCAAGGGCCGCATCAACTTCCCCGAAGAGTGCGTGCTCGGCAACGCCATCTGCAAGGTCTACAACACTCCCAAGCCGCAGCCCGAACATGTGGAGCTGCCCGCCATCGATGTGGCCCGCATCCGCAAGACTATCGACCGCTGCAAGGACGGCTACATGGAGATCAGCGACTACAACGAGCTGCTCGACGCCGCCGGTATCAGCCGCAAGAAGAGCGTCGAGGTGAGCAAGAAAGAAGACGCCCTGGTCTTCGCTAAGGAGGTGGGCTGCTCGAAGGATGTGCCCCTCGTGATGAAGGTCGTCGGCCCGCTGCACAAGAGCGACGTGGGCGGAGTGACCCTCGGCGTTAAAGACCTCGACACCGTGGCCAAGGAGTTCGACCGCCTCATTGTCATCCCAGAGACCTACGCTGTTGAGATGTACCCGATGCTCGACGGTACCGACGTCTACATCGGCGCCATCCGCGACCCGAAGTTCGGCCATCAGATCTTCTTCGGTCTGGGCGGCATCTTCATCGAGGTGCTGAAGGACGTGCAGAGCGCCCTGGCACCCATCACCGCCGCCGAAGCCAAAGAGATGCTCACCCACCTCAAGGGCTACAAGATCCTGCAGGGTGTGCGCGGCCAGGAAGGTGTCAACCTCGACCTCTATGCCGACCAGGTGGCCCGTGTGAGCGCCCTGGTGCAGGCCGCTCCCGAGATTGCCGAGATGGACCTCAACCCGCTGCTCGGCAACCCGCGCTATGTGACTGCTGTAGACGCTCGTATACGCCTTGAAAAATGAGATTTTTGAGCCGAAACGTCTAAAAAAACACCCCGAAGCGGCAACACGAATGCAATAATTCGTGTTGCCGCTCGTTATTTTATCCGAAAACTTTTTACTTAATGTTTAACCTAAATTAATAAACAATGAAGAAAATTTTCGCACTTGCAGCTTTCGCTGCCGCCGTGCTCTTCGCCGGCAACACTGCTAACGCCCAGCTGGGTATCAATGTGGGTTATGCTCCCCAGAAGTACATGACCACCGTCACTGTCCCCGTTTTAGGCGATGTCCACGACACCACCTCCATGAATGGCTTCTTCCTTGGCGTGAACTACAACGTCAACATCACTGGCGACCTCAACGTCAGCGTGGGTCTGCAGGGCCGCTACAACACCAAGAACGATGAGAGCACTCTCGCCGGTATCACCACCAAAGTCAGCAGCACCCAGATGCTCGTTGATGTGCCCATCCTCTTCAACTATGGCCTCAACCTGACCGACGACCTGAAGATCAGCCTCTTCCTTGGCCCGACCATCAGCTATGCTCTCAGCGGCAACACCAACACCAAAGTCACCAGCGGTGACACTGAGATTTCCAACAATGACTCCAAATGGTATGGCGACAACAGCAATATGAAAGCTCTCGACGTGAGCGGCACCATCGGTGCTTGCGCCAGCTTCAGCGGTATCCGCCTCTATGGTGGCTACAACATGGGCTTCATGAACCTCAGCAGCGCCGACAACACCACCACTAAGGCCAACAACTGGTTCATCGGCCTTGGCTACGCTCTCTAAACATCTTGCATGCCAAAAAAAGAAAGGCGACCTGATTCGGGTCGCCTTTTTTTTTGTCTATTTGCTGAATTGCAACGGCTGGCCGTGGCCCACGGTGTCGCTGC
>JAZNSV010000055.1:0-4221 GCA_045591485.1 Bacteroidales bacterium
CATACACGAGGTATGCCCCTACGTTTAACTTTTAATTTTTAACTTTAACCTATAAACTCTAACCTCTTTCAGCCTGGGCATACACATCCCTGCGCAGCCGCATCCATTGCAGCACGCCGCGCAGCACCAGAAAGACCATAAAGGCCGTCCATAGAATGTTGTTCCAAGTCTGTGTGTTCAGTGTATCGTACGTATAGACCGCTATGGTCTTGAATCCGAAGTAGATTGCAAAGAAGGCGGCTGTAGCCACAAACATGGCGTTGCGCATCGTGCGACTCGCCGTGGCGCCGATAAAGATGCCGTCGAAGAGGAATGCCGCAAAGCCGCACACCGGCACCGCAAGCACCCAGAACATGTAGTCGCCCGCCGCGTCGATAACCGACTGCTGGTTGGTGAAGATGGCCAGGAGCCACTCGCCGCCAACGGCATAGGCGGCTGTAAATGCCACCGTCAGCGCCAGTCCCCACGCCAACAGCAGCCTCACTGCCGAGCGCAGGTTTTTCCCCTCGCGGGCTCCGATATAGCGCCCCACAAGGCTCTCGCCCGCATAAGCAAAACCGTCCATGATATAGCTGAACAACGTGAAGAACTGCATCAGCAGATTGTTCACTGCCAGCACCTCGTCGCCGATATGGCTGCCCGCGGCGGTAATGAATGTAAACACCGCCGAGAGGCACACCGTCCGCAGGAAGATGTCGCCGTTGACGCGGAAGAATCGCCTCATGTCGTCCCACCGGAGCGCCTCCTTTATAGTGGGAAATGGAAAGTTGTTGCTGAACGGAGAACGGAGAACGGAGAACGGAGAATTTGCTGCCGCACCCGGACAATTCTCCATTCCCCACTCTTCGTTCTCCGCTCTCCGTTCTCCATCCTCCATTCCCCGCTCTCCGCTCTCCGTTCTCCATTCTCCGTTCTCCGCTCTCCACTCCCCACTTTCCGCTCTCATCTTCCTCCGCAGAAAAAACACTCCCAGCGCCAGACCCGAATACTGCGCCACCACCGTGCCCAGCGCCACTCCGGCTATATCCCAGTGCAGCACCAGCACGAAAAGCAGCGAGAAAACAATATTCACGCAGTTCAGCGCTATGGCTATCCACATCGGCGTCTTCGAATCCTGCATGCCTATAAACCAGCCCTTGATGGCGTAGAGCCCCAACGTGGCCGGCGCGGCCCAGATGCGCACTCTGAAGTATGTCAGCGCCATCTCCAGCATGCGCTCGCTGCCGTCGAATATCACCGGCACCAGCAGCCCTATCGGCCACTGCAGCGCAATCAGCGCCAACGCAATCGCCAACGCTATGACACTCGCGCGCACCAGCGTCCGCACCGCCTCGTCCCACCGACGCGCACCGTAGGCTTGGGCGGTGATGCCGCTCGTGCCCATGCGCAGAAAACCGAAGTTCCAGTAGATGAGGTTGAAGATAGAGGCTCCTATCGCTATGGCTCCCAGCCCCTCGGCCGAGAGATGCCCCATGATGGCGGTGTCCACCATGCCGAGCAGCGGCACAGTGATGTTCGTGACTATATTGGGCAGCGCGAGCCCCAGAATGCGCTTGTTCATTGCACTCGGCACTCCGCGCAGTTCAGCACCTCCTTCGTTGCAGCATCCGTCACAAGGGCCACAATATGGCAGTTTGTCGGCTCGCTGACAGCTGTCGTCACCGTGTACGTGCGGCTCAGGCTCTTGCGCTCGCCCACAGTGCCCTCAAGGTCCAGGGCCGTACCCCACGTGCCGCCCACCACATCGCGCAGCATGTGGTTGTGCACATACTCGGCATTCGGCGCGCTGCCGTCCAGCTGCCAATAGGCCAGCGAGTCCTCTGTCACAATCAGGCTCAGGTTCACCTCTCCCTCAATCGCCTGCAGCACCTCCACGTCCACGTCGATGGCCACCTCGCCGCCGTTCAGCGAGGCCTCAACCTCAACGCCAACCTTCGGCTGCTGCCACACCGCCTGCTCTATGCCGCCAGCTATATTGCTCATCGCACCGGTATATTGGGTGCCGCTCCTGCGGCCGATATACGCCGTCGGGAAGTTGCTCACACCCCAGTACGTCTCCCACTCTGCGCCCACACTCGTGCGCATGTCGGGGTAGCCCGTCATCGGTGCGCCAAACTGGTCCGTCTTGCTGTTCACACTCACCACCACCACGCGGTCGCCATACACCTCGTGCGCAGCCTCAAGCGTGCGGTCCGCCGCCGGACAGTTGCTGCACTTCGGACCCGTATATTTCTCAATATAGACCCTCTGCCCGTTCCACTGGCGGTCCTGCCCTGTGGCAATCGTATACTCCGTAGGGTCTATCCTGTCGCAGGCAGCCAGCATAGCCGCTGCCAATATCGTCAAAGTCAAAAAACGTGTCTTCATATATCGTTTGATTGCTTGATTGTTTTTTAGTGGGTAGTGGATAGTGGGTAGCACTTTCCACTTTCCGCTTTCCGCTTTCCACTTTCAGAAGCTCGTCGTCAGGCTCAGCGTCAGACCGTTGCTCGCAGGCACCTGTCGGCACACGCCACCGATGCAGAGCAAACCCTCGCGCTGCTTGCCGTAGCCCACCTGCAGCCGCGTCGCACCCTGCGTGTAGCCCACACTCACATTATAGTAGTTCCCTATGCCGTCGTTGTAGGCATACTGGTCGCTCGCGCTAACAAACCAGTGCGAGCCTATATTCCACTCCACCAAGCCCATCAGCCAGTCGCCGGCGCGCCGGTCCGTATGTCCCTCCTCGGGTGCATAGCGGCTGTCGCTCCCCATCCACTCGGCCTCGAAGCGCAGCGCATGCTTCTTGTTCACCTTCCACGAGAGGTCCGCTATAGCCACCGCATTGTGGTAGAGGTCGGCCTCATGGCCTTCCACCACGGGGTTGAACTCCTGATAGGCCACCGTCGCCGTAAGCTTCACACTCTTGCTCAGCTTCTTGGCCACCTCGAGCGAGAGGTCGGCATAATAGAGGTCGCCCAGACCGCCGTTCACCTCATAGCCGTCGGTGCCAGCACCGCCCGTCACCGTAGTGTCCAGGCCGCAGACCACCGAGCCGTTCAGGTGCAGGTCCGTGCCGTACTTGCCGCCCAGCAGCGTCCCCTTCTTGATCTTGTACATCACATCGGCCTGCACCCCCTGCTCACCGTTCACCTGCGTGGCGTAGGGGTACATGCTCAGGAAAGCATACGTGTGGTTCTTCGTGATGGCTGGCAGGTAGTTGATATACAGCATCTCGCCAGCCTGCGAGCGCACACTCTTGAAGCCCATGTTCTCCACCCTCTTGGCCTGCACTCCGGCGCTGAAACCGCGCTGCGAATAGCCCAGGTTCAGCAGCAGCGCCTCGCCCTCGCGGTAGGTGTAGCCGTTCAGCTCCGACGGGTCCTGCCCCTTGCGCGCATACTCCGCCTGCAGGCTCCATCCGCCGTATCCCAAGTCGGCTCGCACCGACCCAGCACCCACATTCAGCGGCAGATTCAGTCTCCGCGTCGGGTCCGCATCGCTCAGCACAGTCTCGTCAGCCTCATATTTACTCACAAAGCCCGCCCCTACCGTGGCACGGAACTTGCTATCGGTCAACGGTTTGATAATGCTGTTCAGGTTCACCTCGCCGTCCACTCCGCGCACCAGGCCCTCGCCCAGCTCCCAGTAGCAACGCTGGCGGCCAGCCAACGCCTTCAGCGTCACCCCCTGCCATGGGCGGAAGGCAACGTTCACACCCAGCAATGCATTGTCCAAACCCAAGAAACGGTCCTCATAGCTGCGCAAAATCAGGCCGTTGCCAAACTGCTCGTAGAAATAACCAGCCGTAACGCTCAGCCGCTCGCCGTTGTAGGCCACAAAATAATTGGCCACACCCTGACCCTTGTACTGCGCGTCGAAACCCAGCATCGGGTTCTGGTACATCTCAAAACGCAAACCCGCGCTGAAATCGCCGTTCGTATACAGGATGTCGGCACGCGCATTCATCAGCAGCCATTCAGGCACATCTGTCGACCCGATCACCGAGTCCTCACGGCTCATCTGCGCATCCAGCTGCACATTGCCCGTCACATGCCCCCCGGCCAATCCCTGCGCCGACACTACGCCGCCAAAACACACTGCCGCGGCTAAAAACATGATACTCTTTATCTTCATAAATCTGTAAATTGTCATATCAAAATGCAAATATACACCTTTTTTCAAAACCGCACAACAAAAAAAACTCTCCCACCAACCGCGCACACCCCACCGCCCCGCACC
>JAZNSV010000056.1:0-16391 GCA_045591485.1 Bacteroidales bacterium
GCGGAGAGGGAGAATGTGCTGTTTTATGAATGTTTGAATGTTTGAATGCTTGAATGCTTGAATGTTTGGATGCTTGAATGTTTGAATGTTTGGATGCTTGAACTTTTCAAAAGTAGACAGTAGGCAGTAGTTAAGTAGTTAAGCCAAATGTGCTGCCGACGGTATTGTCTTGAACTCCTTGAACTCCTCAAACTACACCAACGCAACCAAACAATAACGCAATAACGCAATCGATCAATGTGTTGATGTATTATGAAACTGAAAGATAGAATGGTTGATGCATACTGGCGGCTGCGCAAGTGGGTTGAGGAGACCGACTGGCGTGGTGTTGCCGGGGGTGTGATCCGCTGGATAGGCGGGGTGATGCACACGATACTTTTCGAGTGGCTGCTGCCGAAGAGGTACCGCGGTATGAAGAAGCGCGAGATTTTTGAGATTATCTTCAAGAGCGACACGCCGGCGGGTAAGAAATTCGATATCTGGCTGCTGGTGCTTATTGTGGCCAATATTGTGCTTCTTGTGGTGGATAGTTTGACCGGCACGACGAGTACGATGACGCGGGGCGCCCATCTTTCGGCGTCGTATATTGTGTTCAAGGTGCTGGAGTGGGCGTTTACGATTTTCTTCACGTTTGAGTATTATCTGCGTATCTATTGTCTGAAGCATCCGCGGAAGTATGTTTTTTCTTTTTGGGGTGTGATAGATTTTATAAGCATTTTTCCGTCGTACCTCAGTCTTTTTATTCCGGCCACGCAGGCGCTGACGGTTTTGAGGCTGCTGAGGGTGATGAGGATTTTCCGCATTTTCCATCTTAGCCGCTTCCAGAGCGAGGTGATGCACCTGCTGAGTGCGCTTCGCGCCAGCGCGGTGAAGATTTTGATTTTTATGCTTTTTATGTTTGTGGCGGCCATTATATTGGGGACTTTGATGTACAGTTTTGAGTCGGAGAAGAATCCGGCGTTCGACAGTATACTGGCTGGCATTTATTGGGCGGTGGTGACGATTACGACGGTTGGATACGGCGATATTGCGCCGATGACGGGGGCTGGGCGTTTTCTGGCTGTGGTGGTGATGTTGCTGGGCTATGCGATTATAGCTGTTCCGACCGGCATTGTTGTGGGTGAGGTGGCGGCCGAGGCGAGGAAGCCGAGGATGAAGCCGCGGCTGACAGCGGCGCAGAGGGACTATGACGACGAGGACGAGGCGATTAAGAGTTAAAAGTTAAAAGTGAGAAATTAAAAGTTAAAAGTAGAATGCTTGAATGTTTGAATGTTTGAACTCCTCAAAAGTAGACAGTAGGCAGTAGTTAAGTAGTTAAGCCAAATGTGCTGCCGACGGTATCGTCTTGAACTCTTTGAACTCCTTGAAAAAGTCGAAGAGTCGAAGAGTCGAAAAGTCGAAAAGTTCCTCAGCGACTCAGCCACTCAGCTACTTAGTCACTCAGTCACTCAGCCACTCAAACTACACTAACGCAATCAAACAATAACGCAATGACGCAATCACATATTAATGAGATCAATCGACGTATTATGAAACGATTATACATGATGTTGCTGCTGATGTTGCCGATGGTGTGGGCGACGGCGCAGACGGTTAGCGGGACGGTGACGGATTCGCTGACCGGCGAGACGCTGATCGGTGCCACGGTGCTTGATGAGGGGAGCGGCAAGGGGTCGGTGACGAATGCGTATGGCCGTTATTCGCTCACGCTGAAGGGCGACAGTGCGACTCTGCGTATCAGCTATATAGGCTATCGGCCTCAGGAGCACCGCATTGCCATTGGCGGCAATTGCCAGCTGAGTGTGAGGTTGCAGCCTGCTCTGGAGCTGCACGAGGTGAGGGTCACTGCCGACCGTGTGAACGGCCCGAAGGTGAGCCAGATGAGCGCCATAGAGGTGCCGGCGGAGCAGATCAGGCTGGTGCCGGTGATTTTTGGTGAGAGCGATGTGCTGAAGGCCATACAGCTTCTGCCCGGGGTGCAGAGCGGCACTGAGGGTATGAGCGGTATCTATGTGCGAGGCGGCGGGCCCGACCAGAATCTTTTTCTGCTGGACGGCATACCGCTATACAACGTCAACCACTTGGGTGGTTTTTTCAGTGCCTTCAACGGCGACGCCGTCAAGAATATCACTCTCTATAAGGGTTCGTTTCCCGGGCGTTTCTCGGGGCGTATTTCGAGTGTGCTCGACATTGCCACAAATAACGGCAACGACAAGGAGTGGCATGGTTCGGCGTCGGTGGGATTGATAGCGGCCAAGGTCAATGTGGAAGGTCCGATCATAAAAGAGAAGACGACGCTGAGCGCATCGCTGCGTCGCACGTACGGCGACCTGCTGCTGCGGCCGATATTGTGGACGGTGGCGGCCAGCGAGCCGGATATTGCTGGTCTTTCGGCCGGATACTATTTTTATGATCTCAATGTCAAGGTGACACACAAGTTCAGCGACCGATCGCGTCTCT
The DNA here is from genome assembly GCA_045591485.1 of Bacteroidales bacterium. Lineage (GTDB taxonomy): Bacteria > Bacteroidota > Bacteroidia > Bacteroidales > P3 > Colimorpha. The sequence continues at coordinate 2,461 of JAZNSV010000056.1, forward strand.
ATGCCACGTGGTACAGCGGCGACGACGAGGCTTATACGAGGGTCAAGATATCCGACAGCTACAGCAATGATTACAAGGAGTATATGAAGCTCAGCTGGCGGTGGGGCAATATGGCCGCTGCAGTGAGGTGGAACTATGAGCTGAACCAGAAGCTTTTTATGAATGTCAGCGGCTCGTATACGCGCTACCGCCAGCGTCTGAGTCTGGGGGTTGAGGAGGAGTGGATGGAGTACGGACGATGGTATGATGATGAGATTGAGATGGGTATAAACAGCGGTATTAATGATTTGGCAGCGCGAGCCGACTTCGACTATGCGCCGTCGCCCGACCATGCGGTGAAATTCGGCGGTGTGCTGACGCATCATACCTTTGTGCCGCAGGTGCAGTCGGCCAGAGTGCGGTATACGGACGAGCCGAGTATAGACACCACGTTTGGAGAGAGCCGAGTGCATGCCAATGAGCTGACGGCATATATTGAGGACGACTGGAGCATCACGGACGCGCTGAAGATTAACGGAGGTGTGGCGTTGACGGGCTTTGCCGTCGACGGCCGCTTCTATCCGTCGGTGCAGCCGCGCCTCAGCGGTCGTTTTCTGCTGATGGACGACCTCTCGGTCAAAGCTGGCTACAGCTATATGACGCAGTATATGCACCTGCTGAGCAACAGCAATATTTCGCTGCCCACCGACCTATGGGTGCCTGTGACGGCGCGGATAGAGCCGATGAACAGTCACCAGGTGGCCGCGGGTGTTTTCTACAACTGGAAGAATTTCATCGACTTTAGCATAGAGGGCTACTACAAGTGGATGAACAACCTGCTGGAGTACAAGCCGGGCAGCACCTTCCTTGGCAGCAGCGTGGGCTGGGAAGACATGGTGTGCAGCGGTCGGGGCTGGGCTTATGGGTTGGAGTTTCTTGCACAGAAGAGCGTCGGCCAGATAACAGGCTGGTTTGGCTACACGTGGAGCCGCACTATGCGCCTTTTCGACACGCCGGGCGAGGAACTGAACAACGGCGAGCCGTTCCCGGCGAAGTACGACCGCATACACGATATCAGCATCACGGTGCAATACAAGCCCGACGACACCTTTGACGCAGGCGTCACCTGGGTGTACAGCACCGGCAATACGGCCACCCTGGCCATGCAGGAGATTGATGGTGGCGGTGAGTCTTATCGAAGCGGGATTGACTTTGTGGAGAGCCGCAACAACTTCCGCCTGCCGGCCTACCACCGTATGGATGTGAGCGTCAACTTCCACAAAAAGAAAAAACACGGTGTGCGCACATGGAACATCAGCGTATACAACCTCTATAACAGACAGAATCCGTTTATCATATATCCCAAGACATCGGAGCGGTACGACGGACACGGCACGCAGTACAGCACCTCGCTCATGCAGCGGTCGTTGTTCCCGATACTTCCGTCTGTGTCGTACATATATAAATTTTGAAGACCATGAAGAAGATACTTTTGACAGCGGTGGCCGCTGTGGCACTGCTGGCCGCCTGCGAAAAGAGAATAGATATAGACGTCGACGACCAACGGAGCGAGCTTGTTGTCAATTCGGTGAATACGGACCAGACTGACATTGCTGTCCGGCTTACGCTGAGCCGACCGATATATGGCAGTTTCTATGTTGCCGAAGACGAATCGTATTTCAAAAAGGTAGAGAATGCCAATGTGACGCTTGCAATAGGTGGTTCGGGAGAGGTGTCGGCTGTGCGTGAAGGCAATGTGTATACCTTGTTGCACCATCCGCAACCCGGCGAAGAGCTTACGCTGCGAGTGGAGGTTCCGGGCTATGAGGCCGCTACGGCAACCGCCACGGTGCCGTATGCACCGGTGGTGGAGAATGTGACGGTGGATCTGAGGGACACTGTGGGACTCAGCAACAGTATATATGGCGCCAGCTTGAAGTTCACGCTTGTCGACAATGGAGAGTCGTCGGATTTTTACGGTATTTATGTACGTGTCCACGACCTGGTCTACCGGACGTACTATGATACGCTGGGCGCCGTTATGGCTAAGGATACTATTGACCAAAGCTATTATACATATTACGATTGCACGGACTATCTGATAATAGACGCCAGAAGTGTGGAAGATATATTGGATGTGGAAGATCCGGCTGCGGCCTCGACATATTTTGGAAACCAGCTGCTGTTTTCGGATGCGAATATCAACGGACAAAGGCATTCAATAGAGCTTACGCTGCACAAATACACTGACTATTATTATGAGGATTACGAGACAAGTGCGAAAGCGGATATCGACTGGGAGGCTCTTGACCATATAGAGTGTGATACCAACAGTACGGCCACACTCGAGGTGGTATCGATGACCAGAGATGTGTTTATGTACAAACAAACCAGGGCCGCATACAGCGACGACGGGCTGTTGGGGTTCTTCTCCGAACCGGTACAGATACACAGCAATATAGATGGAGGCATAGGTATCTTTGGCTTCCTGACAAGGACACGATATACTTTCTCGTATAATGAATAAGGTACTGATAGCAGACAATACACACGGCGTGTTGGCCGAGCGGTTGCGCAAGGCCGGCTTTGAGGTGAGAGTCGAGCCCGACCACGACTACGAGAGCCTTGTTGAGGCCGCTCAGGGCTGCGACGGACTTGTGGTTCGCAGCAAGGTTGATATCGACCGGCATTTTATCGATCGTGTGCCTTCGTTGCGGTGTATCGGCAGGGTGGGGGCCGGCATGGAAACCATAGATGTGGGGTATGCCGAGTCGCACGGTATACGTTGCATCAACAGTCCGGAGGGCAACCGCGACGCCGTCGGCGAGCATGCCGTTGGGTTGCTTCTCGCTCTGCTCAACAATATAGCCAGTGCCGATGCCGAGGTGCGTCGGGGTCTCTGGCGCCGTGAGGCCAACAGAGGGCATGAACTGGGATGCCTTACCGTAGGTATCATAGGCTTTGGCAATATGGGACGAGCCTTTGCCAAGCGCCTTGCCGGCTTCGGATGCCGGGTGCTCTTCTATGACAAGTATCTCGGAGAACTGGACGATTCGGATTTTTTGGAGAATTTGTCGCGACCAAAGAGAGTCTCGTTAGAGACCTTGCAGGACGAAGCCGATGTGGTCAGCTTCCATGTGCCTCTGACCGACGAGACACGACATTATCTCGATGCCGCGTTTATAGGCCGGATGACCAAGCCGTTCTATCTGGTCAATACCTCGCGCGGGGCGGTGGTGGATACCGAAGCGCTTGCCTCTGGTCTCGAAAGCGGACACGTTTTGGGCGCTGCACTCGATGTGCTGGAGTATGAGAATATGCAGGCTGACAGTTTGAGCCAGATGCCGCCAGTCATGCGTCGCCTGATGGAATCGCCGCGCACTGTGCTTACACCGCATGTGGCAGGCTGGACGGTTGAGTCGAAATATAAACTGGCCTTGTTTTTGGCCGATAAAATGATTGAAGTTTTGAAATGATTATAGTTCAGAACAGTATAATATCCGATGATATTGCAGACCAGTGCTTCTGTTGCAACCTTGGCAGCTGCAAGGGTGCGTGCTGCGTAGAGGGCGACAGTGGGGCGCCGCTGATGGAAGACGAGGTGGCTAAGCTCGAGGCTGTGCTGCCGGAGGCACTGCCTCGTATGACCGAAGCCGGGCGTGCCGCCGTCGAGGCGCAGGGTGTGGCCGTGCGCGACAAGGATGGCGACCTCGGCACTCCGCTCATCGATGGCGGTGCATGTGCATTCGTGACCTACTCTGCCGACGGCTGCGCCCTTTGCGCCCTGCAGGAGCTCTACAAGCCGGTGTCGTGCCATCTTTATCCCATACGTGTTGAAGACTATGGTGAGTTCACCGCAGTCAATTATCACAAATGGGATATCTGCCGCTGTGCACGAGGCAAGGGCGAGCCGCTCTACCGATACCTCAAAGAACCGCTTGTGCGCCGCTTCGGACAGGAGTGGTACGACGAGTTGGTGGAACAGATTACGGTCGGTGGTTGATTGATAAGGAGCGTCGGCATCCTGTAGGCTGGATTGATGTATTGCGGCAAGCCGAGTCTGCCCAAATGAACGAAAAACGAGAAAATAAAATTGAAGAGATGCGGCGAACAGCATCGGTTAAAATGAATGACAAATGAGCAATAACAAACAATTACGAATGGTCACGATTCTGGTGACCGCACTGATAGTTATAGACCAAGTGGTGAAGATCCTCGTCAAAACCAATATGCATATCGGAGAGGAAATCTTTGTGCTTGGCAGTTGGTTCCGTATCCATTTCCTTGAAAACAACGGCATTGCCTTCGGCATGCTTGCTGGTGGCGGCATGGCCGGGTTCGGCAAAATTATGCTGACGCTGCTTCGTATCGTGGCGTCGATTGCATTGGCATGGTATCTTGTGCGCTCTGCACGTCGCGGGGCCAGAACCCCATTCTTGATATACCTCAGTCTGATACTGGCAGGTGCCGTGGGCAACGTCATAGACAGTTGCTTCTACGGACTCATCTTCAACACCCCAAGCTACGAAGTGGCCACGCTCTTTCCCGAGGGTGGCGGCTATGGCAGTTTTATGCAAGGAAAGGTGGTCGATATGTTCTACTTCCCGATATTCGAGTTTTTCTGGCCTGAATGGATCCCGTTTATCGGCGGACAGCACTTCGAGTTCTTCAGTGCCATATTCAACGTGGCCGATGCGTGCATCACAGTGGGCGTGGCATGGTTCATAATTGACCAGCTCTTGATCCAGAAAGAGGCTAAAACTGAGAAATAGTTGGTGGTTGGCAGTGGTAATGAAATGCCGTAGGGGCATACCTTGTGTATGCCCGATAATTTAAAGGTTGGATGCTGTAGAGACGCGGTGTGCCGAGTCTGCATTTCAGAAAAAAACGAGGAAAAAACGCGAAAAAATCGACCTGCTACCTAAGGTTTTTGGATGCCGAGATGCCGGGAAATGAAAAAAAATATTTTCGCAACTTATTGATATCCATTATGTATGTATTGGTATCTTTGTCGGGGATGAAAAAAAAATTTGCCAATTCGAGAAAAGTTAGTACTTTTGCACTCGATTTCGAAAGAGACAATCGATGGCGTCGTAGCTCAGTTGGTAGAGCGAAGGACTGAAAATCCTTGCGTCACTGGTTCAAATCCAGTCGATGCCACGAGAAAGGGAGACCACAAAAGGTCTCCCTTTTTTTGTACAATATAATTGCGGAAGTGGCGTTATTGCATTATATGGCAAAGATACTCATAGTAGATGATGAGCAGGATCTCTGCGAGATTCTTAGTTTCAATCTTCAGAGTGAGGGTTATGAAACCGACACGGCTCCCAGCGCCGAGGAGGCCCTTGCGCTGATGGACGCTGGTCGGCACTACGACATGCTGTTGCTCGATGTTATGATGGACCGCATGTCGGGCTACGACCTTGCCGTCGTGCTTCGCGGACGTGGCGACAACACCCCGATTATTTTCCTCACCGCGCGCGATGCCCACGACGACCAGTTGCAGGGTTTTGCTGCCGGTGCCGACGACTACATCACCAAGCCTTTCTCTTTCGACACGGTGCTTGCGCGTGTCAGAGCTGTGCTTCGGCGCAGCAGAGAGCGGGGTGCAGGGAGTGGCGAACCATTAAGCCCTTCAGTCGCCTCGATACCTGATTCCCAGCTCTCGAAGTTGCCGATGGACGGGTTGACCAGACGCGAGTACCTGATACTGGAGCTTTTGCAGAAGCACCCGGGGCGCTATTTCACGCGCGAAGAGATACTCTCCGCCGTTTGGCCTGGCGACGCACTGGTGGGCGAGCGCAGCGTGGATGTCCACATCGCTCGTCTGCGCAAAAAACTGGGAGCTGATGGGTCACGGATTGTAAACAAAACAGGTTTTGGCTATGGACTGGTCTGATTGGGCAGTATGGGTGGCGTTGGGTGCCATCATCGTGGTGCTTTTCCTTTACATGCGCTTGATGTTTAAGAATGTGCGCTTGAAGCAGATGGCCGACGAGTCGAACCGCCTTCGCCGTGAGGCCGAAGCCACAGAGCAGCGCAACCGTCAGCTGAAGCAGGAGATGACCTCCAACATAGCCCACGAGCTGAAGACCCCCGTCAGCTCCATCCGTGGCTACCTGGAGATACTTCTTTCCGACAAACCCATCGACGACGAGCGCCGCCACTACTTCCTCGACCGATGCTACCGGCAGACACTCCGCCTCTCGGACCTCATTCAGGATGTGTCGATAATCAACAAGCTGGAAGAGAGTTCCGACCTATTTCCTCGTGCTGCAGTCGATGCCCGCACGGTTGCTGACGAGGCTGTGGCCGACCTTGCCGACAAGGCCGCCGCTGCCGCCATCACGCTGCACAACAACCTTCCGCCCATGCCCATGCAGGGCAACCACGAATTGCTCTACTGCATTTTCCGCAACCTGCTCGAAAACTCAGTCTCCTATGCCGGTGAGGGGGTGGACATCGTGTTCGAAACCTATGAACCGCCCAAGGTCACCACACAGACTCCCAACCATTCGGTCACGCACTACTATCTCCACTATTACGACACGGGTAAAGGTGTGGCCGACGAGTACCTCTCGCGCCTCTTCGACCGCTTTGTGCGCATCGACAGTGGCCGCTCGCGCCAGAACGGGGGCACCGGTCTGGGCCTCAGCATCGTCAAGCACTCTGTCCTCTTCCACGGAGGCGAAATCTATGCCAAGAACCGCCCCGATGGCGGTCTGGAATTCTTCTTCTCACTCAAAAAAAATTCCTGATTTATGATTGTCACAGACATCCAGATCCGATTCAACGATGTGGACCAGATGGGCCACGTAAACAACGCCGTCATCATGGAATACTTCGACCTCGGCAAAGAGGCCTTCTTCGCCGAACGCGGCCTGCCGCCCGAGCAAGGCGACTTCACCGTGATGATAGTTCACTACGACGTCGACTTCAAACGCCAGATACACTTCCACGACCGCATCCATGTGACCACCGAGACCGAACGCCTCGGCACCAAGAGCGTCACTGTGCTCCAGCGAGTTGTGGACAGCAACAACGGCGACATCTGTGCCGAATGCCACACCGTCCTGGCCGGCTACCGCCGCAGCACCGCCTCTTCCGCCGTCATACCTGACGATGTGCGCCAGCGTCTCATGGAGAATTGAGAATGGAATAATCTTTCGCTGAATACCCCCTACCAACACCCACACGAATATAAAGTCTGTGGGAGATGGTAGGGGGTATTTGTGTATGTGCAGTGTTGGAACTGCAGGCTATTTTTTCTTCATGGCGTCGAGTTCCTGGCGAAGGTAGATGCCGGTGAAGTTGTCTTTTTGTTTGGCCAGTTGCTCGGGGGTGCCGCAGAAAGTGATGTTGCCGCCGGCGCGGCCGCCGTCTGGCCCGAGGTCGATAACCCAGTCGGCCACTTTGATGACGTCCATATTGTGTTCGATGACGAGGACGGTGTTGCCCTTGTCGACCAGCTTTTGCAGCACTTCGAGCAGAACGCGGATGTCCTCGAAATGCAGTCCGGTAGTGGGTTCGTCAAGGATATAGAGCGTCTTGCCTGTGTCGGCTTTGCTGAGCTCGGTGGCCAGCTTGATGCGCTGGGCCTCGCCACCGCTGAGGGTGGTGCTCTGCTGTCCGAGGGTGATGTAGCCGAGGCCGACTTCCTGCAGTGTCTTGAGCTTGCGGTAGAGCTTGGGCATCGAGGCGAAAAACTCGACGGCATCGTTGATGGTCATGTCAAGCACATCGCTGATCGACTTGCCCTTGTAGCGAATCTCGAGGGTTTCGCGGTTGTAGCGTTTGCCGCCGCAGACCTCGCATTGCACGTAGACATCGGGCAGGAAGTTCATTTCGATGGTGCGGAGACCGGCACCCTTGCAGTGTTCGCAGCGGCCGCCGCTGACGTTGAAGCTGAAGCGACCGGGCTTGTAGCCTCGGATGCGTGCCGACGGCAGTTCGGCAAAGAGGCGGCGTATGTCGTCAAAGAGTCCAACGTATGTTGCGGGGTTGCTGCGTGGCGTGCGTCCGATGGGGCTCTGGTCTATCTGGATGACCTTGTCGATATGTTCGATGCCTTCGATCGAAGAGTAGGGCAGTGGTGCCCGCAGCGAGCGGTAGAAGTGCTGGCTGAGGATGGGTTGCAAGGTGTCGTTGATGAGGGTGCTTTTGCCACTGCCCGATACACCGGTGATGCAGACAAACATGCCGAGTGGCAGGTCGAGGTCGACACCCTTGAGGTTGTTGCCGGTGGCACCTTTCAATATTATATGCTGGCGGTCTTTGTTGGGACGGCGCTTGGGGAGGGCGATGTCGCGGCGGCGCGAGAGGTAGTCGAGTGTGATGCTCTGAGTATTTTGATTACTCCGGGTATTCTGATTGTTAGGGGCTCCTGCGTAGAGCACCTTCCCGCCGTGGATGCCGGCTCCGGGCCCGATGTCGACCAGGTAGTCGGCAGCCAGCATCATGTCGCGGTCGTGCTCGACCACGATGACCGAGTTGCCGAGGTCGCGCAGCTGCTTGAGGCTCTCTATCAGGCGTTGGTTGTCGCGTTGGTGCAGACCTATGCTTGGCTCGTCGAGAATATATAGCACATTGACCAGCTGCGAGCCGATCTGGGTGGCCAGGCGTATGCGTTGGGCTTCGCCGCCGCTGAGGCTGCGCGAGCTGCGGTTCATGGAGAGATAGCCCACTCCGACGTTGTTGAGGAACGAGAGGCGTTTCAGTATCTCGTTCAGCACGTCGTGGGCCACCGCGGCGTCGCGTTCGTCGAGTTTCTCGCTCAGTGTGCCGAGCCACTCCTGTAGCTCCAGGAGGTCCATGTCGGCCAGCTGGCCGATGTTCTTGTCGAGGATGCGGAATGCCAGGCTTTCAGGCTTCAGACGGTGTCCGTGGCAGTGCGGACAGGCCACGGTGTTCATGAACGATGCAGCCCATTTCTGCAGACTGGCGGGGCTGTCGTCGCCGGCCATCTCGGTTATGTAGTTCACTATGCCTTGAAACTCGCTGAGGTAGCCCGGGTCTTCGGGGTCTTCGATGCCGGCGAAGTGGTTGCTGCCATAGAGTATGGCGCCCACTGCCTCGTCGCTGAGGCTCTCGAACGGGTCGTCGATGGTGAAGCCGTAGTGGCGCCCCATGAGCTCCAGCTTGCGGTAGACGTAGTTTGAGGCCGAATACTTGCCCAGCACCTCGATGGCACCGTCGCGGATGCTCTTCTTGGGGTTGGGTATGAGCTTCTGCATATCGATCTGCGCCACTTCGCCCAAGCCGTTGCAGTGTGGGCAGGCTCCATAGGGCGAGTTGAACGAGAAGGTGTTGGGCTCCGGTTCGGGGTATGAGAGTCCCGTGTCGGGGTCCATGAGCATTCGGCTGAAATAGCGCGCTTTGCCGTCGTCGTCGTTATCCACGACCACGAGGATGCCTTTGCCCTGGCGGAAAGCGGTCTGCACGGCTTCGCGCAGGCGTGTGTTGTTGCGGTCGGCCCGCAGTCTGTCGACCACCAGCTCTATGTCGTGCACCTTGTAGCGGTCGACCTGCATCTTGTAGGTGATTTCTTTCACCTCGCCGTCGACGCGCACTTTGAGAAATCCCTTCTTGGCCACCTGTTCGAACAGTTCGCGGTAGTGGCCCTTGCGCCCTTTGACCAGCGGCGCCATGATGTATATGTCGTGCGAGCCGTAGTTCTCCTTTATTATTTCGATTATACGGTCTTCGCTGTACTTGACCATCGGTTTGCCGCTGTCGAGGCTGTAGGCCTTGCCGATGCGGGCATAGAGCAGACGCAGGAAGTCGTAGGTGTCGGTGATGGTGCCCACGGTGGAACGGGGGTTGTTGTTGGTGCTCTTCTGCTCGATGGCAATCACGGGCGAGAGCCCCTCGATGAGGTCGACGTCGGGGCGTTCCATGTTGCCGATGAAATGGCGGGCGTAGGCCGAGAAGGTCTCCATGTAGCGGCGCTGCCCTTCGGCGTGTATGGTGTCGAACGCCAGGCTGCTCTTGCCGCTGCCGCTGAGACCGGTGAACACCACCAGCTTGCCGCGCGGTATCTTCAGGTCCACATTCTGAAGGTTGTGTTCGCGCGCACCCAGTATCTTTATTTTGTTGTCGTCTTCCATGTTTTTCCTTTAATCTATAGCCAAAGACCTATAACCTATAACCAATAACCTTTAACTTTTAATTTTTAACTTTTAACTTTAACCTATAGCCCTTCAATAACAGTTGTGTCGTGCCGACCTTTGACGATGGTGTTGTATTCCGTCCCTTTCCTGACCGGTATCTTTACCTTGTACGTCTTTCCGGCCTTGTTCTTCAGGCGGTTGGTGGTGATCCATTCGTTGAGCGTACGCAGCATCTTGTAGCTTGTGCCGTTGTCGATGGCGAATTGCACGAGGTCTACGTTCTGTCCGCTGAGTTTCACCTCGGTGGTGGGCAGTTCTTGGTAGGTGTCGCAATGGCGCACGTAGTAGCCGTAGTTCTTGGGGTGCTGCATGATGAGCTTGAGGGCCAGAATGCGGTAGACGTAGCGCTGGGTTTCACGGTTGAGGTATAGGTCGTAGTAGCTCTTTTGCTGCTGGTTCGACAGGCGCCGGTCGAGGCCGTTCTCGCCGCAGTTGTAGGCTGCCGCCGCCGAGGTCCAGTTGCCGAAGCGTGCGCGCAGGTCTTTCAGGTAGCGGCATGCTGCGCGGGTCGAGGCTTCGAGGTCGTTGCGCATGTCTATCTCGTCGTTCACCTCGAGGCCGTAGTCCTGGCCGGTCGATTTCATGAACTGCCAGTAGCCCTGTGCACCTGCGGGCGAGGTGACGCACTGCAGGCCGCTCTCTATGACGCAGAGGTATTTGAAGTCTTCGGGCACGCCTTGCTCGCGCAGAATGCGTTCGATGGTGGGGAAAAAGCGGACGGCGCGTTTGATGTTGAAGAGCGTGCTGCTTTGGTAGTACATGTTGCTAACCAGCTCGCGGTCGAGCCCTTCGCGCACGTAGTAGATGTGTAGCGGCACGCGTTCGCCGGCAAACGTCAGTGTGTCGGGGATTGAGGGCGCGTAGACGCGGTAGTCGGCGCGGATGGCCCGAGTGTGCACCTCTTCGCTCGACTCCTTGTGAGTGGCAAAAATAAAGGCTTCGCCGACTATAGCCAGCGAGGCCAGCACGAGGGCTGCTATGGCTATTCTTTTCATTGGGTCACGGTTTCTACTATCAGTCGGGCCACTTCGCGTTTTGAGAGCAGCGGGCTTTCGGTGCGGCTGCCGTCGCGGCCGAGGATGGTCACTTTGTTTGTGTCGACCCCGAAGCCGGCGCCTGCGTCGCGCAGCGAATTCATGACTATGTGGTCGAGGTTCTTGCGTTGCAGTTTGCTTTGGGCGTTGGCCATCTCGTTGTCGGTTTCGAGGGCGAAGCCCACAAGGCGCTGGCCCTCATGCTTCATGGTGCCGAGGGTGGCCAGTATGTCGGGGTTTTGCACCAGTGTGAGGGTCATGCCCTCCGAGCCCTGCTTCTTCAGCTTGTGGTCGGCGCACTCCGACGGCCGGTAGTCGGCCACGGCGGCCGAGAGTATGGCTCCGTTGCAGGTCGGGAAGAACTGCGTGGCGGCAGCGTACATCTCGCGGGCGCTCTCGATGTCGGTGCGGTGTATGCGCGGATGGCTGATGGTCTGCGATGTGGGACCCGTCACCAGCTCGACCTCGGCGCCTGCGTCGGCCAATGCCGCTGCCAGGGCGAAGCCCATCTTGCCGCTGCTGTAGTTGCCGATGAAGCGCACGCTGTCTATGCGTTCGTAGGTGGGGCCTGCGGTGACGAGCCAGCGTTGCCCGGCCAGCGTCTCAGTGTGTTGCAACAGTGTTGCAACATACCGGACTATCTCTTCCGGTTCGGCCATGCGGCCGGTGCCTGTGGTGCCGCAGGCCAGCTCGCCGTCGGCGGGTCCTACGGTGCGTATGCCCCATCCGCGCAGGGTCTGCATATTGCGTTGCACTGCGGGGTGGGCCCACATCTGGCTGTTCATGGCCGGGGCTATCAGCACACGCTCGGGCGGCATGGCCAGCAGCAGGGTGCTCAGCGCGTCGTCGGCTATGCCCGAGGCCACCTTGCCGATGATGTTGGCCGTGGCGGGGGCCACAACGAGTATGTCGGCCCAGTCTTTGAGCGAGATATGCTCTGTGCCGCCGCTGGCAAAAAGGTCGCAGTAGAGCTGGTGGCCCGACACTGTCTCCAGCGTTGGGCGGGTGGTGAACTGCAGTGCATGTTCGCTTGCAGCGCAGCGCACCTCGTGGCCTGCTTTGACCAGCAGGCGCACCAGTTCGGGTGCCTTGTAGGCGGCTATGCCACCGGTGATGCCAACGATAACCTTCATCTTCCTGACTTTCCTTGGACGTTGATAAGTTGATGATTGTTTGATTGCTTGATTGTTTGATTGTGGTGGTGTAGTTTGAGGAGTTCAAGGAGTTCAAGACGATACCGTCGGCAGCACATTTGGCTTAACTACTTAACTACTGCCTACTGTCTACTTTTGAGGAGTTCAAGCATTCACGCATTCAAGCATCCCACCTTCACCTTATTTTTCCTTGTTGATGACGTCCTCTTCCAGGGCTTCGAGGCGGCGGGCCTGCTGGTCTTCCTTGGCGGGGTTGCGGTAGTAGAGTTCGCCTTCGAGGTACTCTTCTGTGGCCTCGAGTGTGGGCTTGGGCTGCATCTCGAAGCGGCGCACAATCTCAATCTGCTCGCGGTTCTCGAAAATCTCGTCCACGTCGCTGCCGTTCTTGAAGTCGTCGATCTTGTTGTGCAGCTCTTTCTTCTCTTCGGCAGCTATCTGGTTGGCTCGTTTGGTCAGCATGGCCACGGTCTCATAGATGTTGTCGGTCATGTTGCTGAAATCGGCCGTGTTGCGGGTGATGGTGGTGTTGATAACCTTTTTCTTATCTTCCATATTCGATGTTTGTTATTTTCTAAGTTGCTAAATTCTAAGATTGTTTTGATTGCGTCAGTCACTCAGGCAATCCCAATTTTCATTTTTCACTCTTCTCCATTTCGCTCAGGGCGGCGCGGGTCTTGGTGTAGATGTCTTGCGCCTCGCTGATGTACTTCTGGTTTTTGAGGCTTCCGTTGTAGCGCTCAAAGTCGCCTATGACCAGCTGCAGGCGTTCGCGTTTCTTGTCTTCGCGGCTGCCGATGGCGAAACGGTAGCCCGAGCGCAGCAGGTAGAACATGGCGTCCTCGCGCATGGGGGCTTCGGGGTACTGGCTCAGGAAACTCTTGAGGCTTTCGTAGGCGGCGTGGTACTCTTCGATGAAGTAGTAGCCGTAGGCTATCTCGTAGTCTTTGCGCATCAGTTTCTCGTGCAGCTCGTCGAGGCAGCGGTTGGCTTCGGGCATGTGCACGCTTTGCGGCCAGCGCTCGGCAAACGACTCAAACTCCTCGATGGCTTCGCGTGTCTGGCTTTGGTCGAGGCTGTAGGCCGGCGAGTCCTTGTACTTGCAGTAGGCCGAGAGGAAGGCGGCCTCTTCGGCGCGGTCGCTGTATGGAAACTGGCGCGAGAAGCGGCGGAACTGGTATCCGGCGGTGTAGTAGTCGTGTTCCTTGTAGAGCGACTGTGCGTAGTACCAGGCAATGTTCTCCGCGTTCTCCTTGCCCCTGTAGTGCAGGGTGAGGTTTTCGAACAGCTGGATGGCTCTCGAATAGCTGTTATCCTCATAGTAGCGCATGGCGGCGGCGTATTTCGCGTCGAAATCGTTGCTTTTGATGAGCTTGTCGACATTGGAGCAACCAACTGACAACAAGCCCGTTGCGCAGATGCACAGGATAATCTTGGTGTTTTTCATAGGCTGCAAAGATACGACTTTTTTTCGAATGCGCAATAGAAAAAAATATAAAATCTACTGCTCCGGTACTGCCGTTGTACGGTACAAGTACGTTATATGTACGATACTTGTACGATTGGCAAACGTACAAGTATCGTACATATATCGTACA
>JAZNSV010000057.1:0-17191 GCA_045591485.1 Bacteroidales bacterium
AGGTCTGTGTGGTGCGTCAGCCACTTACAGCTTAAAACTTTTAAGCTGTGAGCTGTAAGTTTTAAGTGGCTACGCAGGTCTGTGTGGTGCGTCAGCCACTCACAGCTTAAAACTTTTAAGCTGTGAGCTGTGAGCTGTAAGTTTTAAGTGGCTACGCAGGTCTGTGTGGTGCGTCAGCCACTCACAGCTTAAAACTTACAGCTTAAAACTTTCAACCACGAGTCGGGCAGTGGCGGTGCCTTGCGGTGTGGCGGCCACAACGGTGTATATGCCTGCCTGCAGGTTGCCGATGTCGAGCGCCTGCGCCGCCGACGGTTGCGGCTGTACGAGCACCGTGCGGCCCAAAGCGTCTGCCACAGTGAGGCTCAGCACTTCGGCGGAGCACTCTACGCGCACCATGTTCTTGGCCGGGTTGGGCGAGAGGCGCAGCACCGGAGCCGTCGGAGCCGTCGGCTGGGCGATGCCGAGGGTGCCGGTGCGATGGCTGAAGGGCGACCATGTGTAGCGGTCGCCGGGGTTCCAGCAGCGGCTTTGGACACTGACGTTGTAGGCGGCGCCGCTGTCGAGGCCGCAGTAGCTCCAACTGCAGCTGCCGACGGTGTCGTAGAGCGGCTCAGCCAGTCCGTCGGCCCGCAGGGCTACGACCCACTGCTCCTGCCAGCGCAGCGAGTCCCACTCGGCGTGCAGACACCCCGTGCTGTCGACCCACGTCCTCACGCTGTCGGCCCCCACGCACGGCGGTATGATGATGGGAAAAAGCAGAGGAAGCGACAGGATATTCGGCAACTCTTCCCATTCTTTCGCGGCAGAAAGATAACGGCGCACCCTACGAGGATGGAAGTGATATGGTGGTTGATGAACCTCGTTCAAGAACATAAATTCTGCATAATGCGGGAAATGCCAGTTCGACAATGGCATGGTGGATCCCGACCAGATTCCGCCAATCCAGAAATCGCCACAAATATCAAGTATTGAGTCATTCTCGAAAAAAGTAAGTCTCAACGGCTGGATATAGCAGGGCGAAGGTACATTTCCCGGAACACATAAGTGATAATAGCCAGAATCAATATTTGCATAATTATTGGCGGGGTCTTGATAGGCAAACACTGAATTCTTGACCGTTGCGATGTGCCCCATGTCGTTGTCGTAGAACGATAATCTGTTGATAAGTGTGCCATAAGACCAATAAGTCATGTATGCAATACCGGCCACTCTGATTGTGTCATCCGTATGCATAAAAAAGGCAAACTCATCATCCATATTGACGCCGATGACGGTATCATTTACGAATCGAACCCCGTCAACGGAACTGTGATGTACAGAACAGTAGGTGGAATCATGCCACATTCCCATTTCGGGGAAGTCGTAATAGTACAGGAATGGCCATTGACCAAGGGAATCCGGCTGCGCGCAGACACACACAGGCAAAAGCACCAGCAAAAAAAAGAACTTTTTCATCATCTCTGGTTTATATTATCTACAAATTACCTCAATCGGTACCGACGATGCCTTGACCGGTTCATCGAACATGGTAACGTCCAAGCGCCTAACTATTTGTTCCAGATTGACAACGTGCTGTCGCTTATCGAGGGGAATAGTGAATTCACTTTCTTCTCTGATACAATCCGAACCGGTTGCAGTTAAATCATACACCCAAATATTTTCCTCATGGAAAGTACGCGAACCCGAAAAAACAAACTGTTCAGTATCGTGGATTTCATCCACATCCAACCACGCCGTAGCAATCTGGGTCGAAACACGTTCACAGGTGGAATAAGGGGCATGCATAGTGTAGATATAACGTTGCGCGCCTCGACCCACCAAACACAATATTTTCATCATTTTGTTGTATGCCCAACCAAAGGGATTGTCGCGAGAGCGACCAAAGCGAAAACGGTATATAGGATTTGCATAGGGGGTATCGTAAACGGAAACCACATAAAATCCGACATTAATACTCGTATCATGGCACGCTATTGCGAAATATTCACCCTGCATGGCGCGGATTTTAGGATATTCATGTGGATAAATAATAGAATGACTTGTGCAATACTCCTGGATACCAATTGATATGCCACCCAAAAAGTTTGCTTGCAGATTGAAAAAGCTGCTGTCGATTCCTTCCGGCTTTTTGTATGGCACGTAGAAGAGTTCATCGACCTCTGTATCTATGTTTTTGATTCCCGTCACAATAACATTGTTTTGCGTGCCTGCGACATCGCAGAATGTCAGCGTCTGGGTGTAGTCTGCCGTGTAATGCAGGACCCATGTACCGTCAGATTTGCGCAGTGCATCAGCCACAAGCGATGCACTTTCGGTTCCGTTCACGTTCGACAGCTGCCCTGTCATGGCCAAGTGAAGCATCGAGTTTCTGTCAATGGCAACATCAAGGGATGAAAAGTAGTCCAGTTTCTCGTTACCCCAAATCGGATTGGATGAAGCATTCAGGCCGTAAAAAACACAATAATGGATATACCCATTGTGGAAAAACACGCTGTCGATATTAAAGTAGCCGAAAACCGCACCGCAATTGTCTTCTTTAGCTTGAGAGACACATCCACTGCCACAGAAATAGACATATCCATTGTATATCTCAAAATCAATAACAAACACAAAGTTCATATTAACGGTGTATAGCCTATCAGAACTCCTGTCAATTAATTCGAATCTCCTATTCGGCCACACATCGTATTTGATATCCTTATCTTCCTTGAAGTTTTTTATTATGGAGTGCTCTGTCGTATTGTAAATATTTTCATAGATGACAGTCTGGCTGCGTAAATCAGGGTTATACAGGCACAGACATACGAAAGCGATGACGCTCAAGAATCGGGGAATAATTTTTGTTTTCATAGCATCCGGTTATATGTCTTTCACGCTGCAAAGATACAACTTTTTTTTAAACACAACAAAAAAATTTGCAATCCGCAAACACATTTTTCGCCAGGTCGACATGCCTTCCGGCAGGGGTTCCATACTGCCGTTGTACGATACATGTACGATATATGTACGATACTTGTACGATTGCCAAACGTACAAATATCGTACATATATCGTACATGTATCGTACAACGGCAGAAGAGGTGCAGATTAGATGCTGATTTTGAGCATATTACACCATTATCTTTTCCAAGTGCCTGACTGACTGCTTTTTCCGTCCCGGAAAAGGGAGCAAAAAAAATTTTCCATCTTCAACAATAAATAAATTATATATACGTTAATGCGGGTATCGAACCTGAAGAGAATAAATGGAAAAAAAACAGGATATATTATGAAAAACTTAGTGATTGTTGAGTCGCCTTCGAAGGCGAAGACCATCGAAAAATTCCTCGGCAAGGACTACACGGTGATGTCGAGCCGCGGCCACATCCGCGACCTTGCGAAGAAGGAGATGAGCATCGACGTGGAGAGCAACTATGAGCCGCAGTACCAGATAAGCGACGACAAGCGCACGCTGGTGAACGAGCTGAAGAGGGCGGTGGCCGGCGCCGAGAGGGTGTGGCTGGCATCGGATGAGGACCGCGAGGGGGAGGCCATAGCGTGGCACCTGCAGGAGACGCTGAAGCTGGACCCGGAGCGGACGCAGCGCATCGTGTTCAACGAGATTACGAAGACGGCCATACTGCACGCCATCGAGAATCCGCGCCAGATAGACATGAACCTGGTCGACGCGCAGCAGGCGCGCCGGGTGCTGGACCGGCTGGTGGGCTACGAGATCAGCCCCATACTGTGGAGCAAGATAAAACCCGCGCTGAGCGCGGGGCGCGTGCAGAGCGTGGCGGTGCGCCTCATAGTGGAGCGCGAAGAGGAGATCAAGGCTTTCGAGAGCAGGCCCTACTTCCGGGTGGTGGCGCAGATGCGCCCGGTGGACGGCCAGCGCACCCTGGCGGCCGAGCTGAGCCGCCACTTCGACACCGAGGCCGAGGCGCAGCGGTTTCTGGAGAGCCTGACGGGCGCAAGCTTCAAGGTGAGCCGCATCGAGACGAAGCCCTCGCGCCGCACGCCGGCGCCGCCGTTCACCACGAGCACGCTGCAGCAGGAAGCGAGCCGCAAGCTGGGCTTCAGCGTGGCGCGCACCATGCAGGTGGCGCAGCAGCTCTACGAGAGCGGATACATCACCTATATGCGTACCGACAGCGTGAACCTGAGCGAGCTGGCCCTCGGCATGGCCAAGAAGGAGATCGAGGCCGCCTACGGCCCCGAATACGTCAAGACGCGCCGCTACCAGACGAAGACCAAGAGCGCCCAGGAGGCCCACGAGGCCATACGCCCCACCAATATGGAGGCGCAGACGATCAACACCGAGAGCGCCCAGCGCCGCCTCTACGAGCTGATATGGAAGCGCACCGTGGCCAGCCAGATGGCCGACGCCGAGCTGGAGAAGACGGAGATAGAGATTGCCATCAGCACGTCGGGCGCCCTCTCGTTCCAATGCAGCGGCGAGCAGGTGAAGTTCGACGGATTCCTGAAGGTGTATATGGAGAGCAGCGACGACGACGGCGGCGAGCAGACCGAGCGCCTGCTGCCGCGCCTGCCCGAGGGCACCATCATGGCCATGGAGAGCTGCGACGCCGCCGAGCACTGGACCCAGCATCCGCCGCGCTACACCGAGGCCAGCCTCGTCAAGAAGCTGGAAGACCTGGGCATAGGCCGCCCGTCGACCTACGCGCCCACCATCAGCACCATTCTCAAGCGCGAATACATCATGAAGGAAGACCGCGAGGGCGAGGCACGCCAATGCGTGGTGCTGAGCCTCAAGGGCGGACAGATCAAGCGGACCGAAAAGACCGAGAAGGGCTACGCCGAAAAGAGCAAGCTCTTCCCGACCGACATCGGATGCGTGGTGAACAACTTCCTGATGGAGCACTTCACCGACATCATGGACTACAACTTCACGGCCACGGTGGAGAAAGACTTTGACGAGATAGCCGCCGGCAAGAAAGAATGGCGCAAGGTGATAGACCGCTTCTACGTGCCGTTCCACAAGAACATACGGCAGACGCAGCAGACAAGCCAGCGCACCACCGGCAGCCGCCTGCTGGGCGTGGACCCCGACAGCGGCAAGAACGTGTACGCCAAGATAGGCCGCTACGGCACCCTGGTGCAGATAGGCGAAACCAACAGCGACGGGAGGCCCAGGTTTGCCAGCATGAAGAAGGGCCAGAGCATCGAGACCATCACACTCGAAGAGGCCCTGGGCCTGTTTGCCCTGCCGCGCAACCTCGGCCAGTTCGAAGACAAAGACGTCACCGTCAGCATCGGCAAATTCGGCCCCTATGTGCGCCACAACAACAAGTTCTACTCGCTGGGCAAGAACGACGACCCGTACGATGTGAGCCTGGAGCGCGCCATACAGATAATCACCGTCAAGCGCGAAGCCGAAGAGGCCAAAGAGGAGCAGAAGAAGAACTACCCGCACGAAATCGGCGTGCACGACGGCGAGACGGTGGTGAGCAACATCGGCCGCTTCGGACCGTACCTGACCTACAAGGGCGAGAACTTCCGCCTCTCGAAAGACATCGACCCGCTGACGCTCAGCATCGACGCGGCAATGGAAATAATCGAGAACGCCGGAAAACGCAAAAAGAAGAAATGAGACTGAGCTTTTTAAAGTGAAAAGTGGTCAGTGGCCAGTGGAAAGTGGAAAGTGGAAAGTGGAAAAGTAAAAGAGTGGAAGAGTGGAAAGTGGAAAGTGGAAAGTGGAAAGTGGAAAGTCGGCTGACGCGCCAGCCACTAACGCAATCAAGCAATCAAGCAATCAAGCAATCACTCCCCTCATCACTCCACCATCACTCCCCAATCACTCCCCAATCACTCCCCTCGACCTTAAAAGTGAAAACTTAAAACTTAAAACTTAAAACTTAAAACTTAAAACTCAAAACTCAAAACTCAAAACTCAAAACTTAAAACTCAAAACTCAAAACTTAAAACTTAAAACTTAGATGCCTAAGAAACTGAGTGTTGTCATAGTCAACTACAACGTCAAGTACTTCCTCAAGCAGTGCCTGTCGTCGGTCTACGGGTCGGAACGGACCCTGGCCGACGGCAGCCGGCTGGAGCTCGACGTGTGGGTGGTGGACAACGACTCGGTGGACGGAAGCGTGGAGATGGTGCGCCGCGATTTCCCGCAGGTGCACCTAATCGAGAACCACGAGAACGTGGGCTTCGCCAAGGCCAACAACATGGCGCTGCGCGCCATAAGTGGCCAGTGGCCAGTGACCAGTGACCAGAAGGCTGACGCATCGACGGCTACCGTCACACTAACCACTGACCACTGCCCACTGACCACTATATTACTGCTTAACCCCGACACGGTGGTAGAGAAAGACACCTTCGTGCGATGCGCCGACTTCATGGCCGCGCACCCCGACTGCGGCGGCCTCTGCGTCAAGATGGTCGACGGCAAGGGGCGCTTCCTCAAAGAGAGCAAGCGCGGATTTCCCACACCCGAAGCGTCGTTCTACAAGCTCTCAGGCCTGATACACCTCTTCCCCCGCTCGCGGCGCGTGGCGGCCTACTATATGGGCCACCTGCCCGACGACGAGGTGAACGAGATAGAAATCATGCCCGGCGCATTCCTGATGTTCAGCCGCGAGGTGTACGACAAGATAGGCGGCCTGGACGAAAGCTACTTCATGTACGGCGAAGACATCGACTTCTCGTGGCGCATACGCCTGGCAGGATGGAAGAACTACTACCTGCCGCAGACGCGCATCATACACTACAAGGGCGAGAGCACCAAGAAAGGGTCGATGAACTACGTCTACACCTTCTACAACGCCATGTCGATCTTTGTGAAGCGCTACTTCACGGGCAACGGCGCGCGCCTCTTCACGGCGCTTCTGCATCTGGCCATCTGGCTGCGTGCAGCGGTGGCCTGGACGGGGCGCATAGTGCGGCGGCTGGCGGTGCCGGTGGCCGACTTTGCGGCGGCCTACGGCGGATTCCTGCTCCTCAAGCAGCTGTGGGAACACCTGAAGGGCGTCGGCTCCGACTACTACCCAGCCGAATACACAGCCCTCGTCATACCGCTCTACATACTGATACTCATGGCCTGCAGCTGGCTGCATGGCGGCTACGACCGCCCGGTGCGCATCGGACGCATAGTGCGCGGCATGGGCACAGGCCTGCTGCTCCTGCTGGCGTTCTACTCGCTGCTCGACGAAAGCCAGCGCTACTCGCGCATGCTGCTCCTCATCGGCTCGGCATGGACCCTGCTCTCCACCCTGGCCATACGCCTCGTGCTGGCCCTCTGCAATGTCAAAGGATACACGCTGCGCACGCGCACACGCGGAAGCACCATCGTAGTCGGACAGAAAGAAGAGACCGCACGCGTGCGCGCACTCTACGCCCAGATGGGCATGCCCACCGACGGCCTTGTAGAAAGCGCCGACTGCGACCCCAAGCACCTGCAGGACCTGATACGCATTGAGCACGCCGACTCGGTGGTCTTCTGCGGTCGCGACGTCGACCTGCGCCGCATCATAGAGCTCATGGCGCACCTGCGCACCACGGGGGTGGAATACAAGATAGCACCGTCGGACAGCGACTTCATCATCGGCAGCGAGAGCATCATCTCGACCGACGACCTCTACCTTGCCGACCTTGACACCATCAGCACCGACACCTGCCGGCGCACCAAGCGCATGTTCGACATCGGCGTGGCGCTTCTGCTCATAGTCCTCTCCCCCATCCTCTTCTGGCCGCAACGGCGCAAAAAGAGCTACTTCGGCCACTGCTTCCGCGTGCTGGGCGGAAGCCTGACATGGGTGGGCTACACCGGCCACCAAGGCGTATTCGCACCAGCCGACCTGCTGCCCGACGCCAGCGGGCAGATGGCCCAACGCCTCATGCTCCGCTACATGCGCCACTACAGCACCGCCACCGACTTCACCATCATGCTAAGAAACTGGAAAAATATATGAAACGCATTGCCATACTGCTACTGCTCTCGCTGCCCCTGGGCCTCTCGGCCCAACGCATACACGCCTTTGTGTCGGCAGGCATGACAACCAGCCAGATAGAAGGCGACGAACTGCGCAACTTCAAGAAGTACGGCTTCAGCGGCGGAGTGGGCGCCCTGGCGTCGATAAGCGACGACAACCGGTGGGGACTCAGCGTAGAAGCACTCTTCGCACAACGCGGCTCGCGCAGCACCGGCGACACCCGCAACTACCTCTACCGCATGAATCTCCTGGTCAACTACATCGACATTCCCATCATGATACACTGGCAAGACCCCTACGGCGGAATGCTGATAGGGGCAGGCCTCTGCTATGGCCGCCTGCTCGACCAGCCGCACGGCGAGATTGGCTACGACAGCCTCTTCTTCATGCCCGACACCTCAGACATGTCGTTCCTGAAAAACGACTTCTCGGCGGTCGTCGACGCCCGCTTCACCATCTGGCGCGGCCTGCAGCTCGGCATACGCTGGCAGCACTCTCTGTTTCCAGTCAAACGCGACTGGAACTTCTACAAATACAACGGCATAGGCTACAACGAACAGGGCGAATACGCCCGCTACATAACCACGACCAACAACTGCTACAACCACAGCATCACCATAAGACTCATCTACCAATTCTAACAACTAACAACTAACAACTAACAACTAACAACTAAATGTCAACCGCACTCTTTCCCGGGTCGTTCGACCCATTCACCACCGGACACGAGGCCGTGCTGCGCCGCGTGCTGCCGCTGTTCGACCGCATTGTGGTGGCCGTGGGGGTGAACAGCGAGAAACACTGCATGTTCAGCCCAGAAGAGCGAGTGCAACGCATAGAAGAGATGCTGGCCGACTGCCCAACGGTGGAAGTCACAAGCTACACCGGCATGACCATCGACCTCTGCCATCGGGTCGGCGCGCAATGCATCATACGCGGCATACGCACCGCTGCCGACTTCGAATACGAACAGACCGTGGCCAGCGTCAACCGCCTGCAGGACCCTGCTATAGAGACCCTTCTGGTGATGGCCGATGCCGAACACCGCGACATCAGCAGCACCCTCGAACGCGAACGACTGACCCATGCTGCCAACTGACGACATAGTATACCTCAAAGGTGTCGGCCCCCAGCGCGCCAAGGTGCTGGCCGCCGAGGCAGGCATACGCACCGTGGCCGACCTGCTGCAGTATTTCCCATTCAGACATATCGACCGCTCGCACACAAGCACCATTGCAAGTGTGAAGGAAGACGACGGCATCGTGGTGCTGCACGGCACGGTGGGCAACATACAGATTGTCAGCACCGGAAAATACCGTGAGCGCCTCACAGCCGACCTTTTCGACGGCACTGGCTACCTGCAGCTCGTATGGTTTCAGGGCACCAAGTGGGTGCGCGAAAAACTGAAAGAGGGCTCCAAATATGTCGTCATCGGCACCCCGACGATATTCAACGGTTCTTGGCAGATGACGCATCCCGAGATTGAGGCGGAGAGTGGCCGACCAAAAACGGACAACGGAGAGCAGAAAACCGCCAACCAACTGTCGACCAGCTTCCTGCCGGTCTACAACACGACCGACAAGATGAAACAGCACGGGCTCGGCACCCGTGCGCTGGCGCGGCTCACCGAGACGCTCTGCGGCAGCCTCGGTCCTGTGGATGAGACCCTGCCGCAGGACGTGCTGCAGCTGTTCCACCTGCTCTCGCGACGCGAGGCGCTCATTGCCATACACTACCCCGCCTCGCAGGCGCAGCTCGACGCAGCCCACGCACGCCTCAAGTTCGAAGAACTCTTCTTCCTGCAGCTCGACCACCAATGGGCGCACGGCGACCGGCAGCGCAACTCATCGGGGCGCGTATTCGCCACCGTGGGCGAGCACTTCAACCGCTTCTACAACGAAAAGATACCTTTCCCGCTGACGGGCGCACAGAAGCGCGTAATCAAAGAGATACGCGAAGACATGCGCAGCGGCCGCCAAATGAACCGACTGCTGCAGGGCGACGTTGGCAGCGGCAAGACCCTCGTGGCGCTGATGTGCATGCTGCTGGCATTGGACAACGGCTGCCAGGCCTGCCTCATGGCACCGACCGAAATACTCGCCACACAGCACTACCACACCTTCCTGCACATGCTCGAAGGGTTGGATATCAGCGTCGAGCTGCTCATCGGCAGCGTGCGCGCCGCCGACAAACGGCGCATGAAAGCCCGCATAGCCAGCGGCGAAACCAAGATAGTCATAGGCACCCACGCACTGATAGAAGACGACGTCGTCTTCGGCAACCTGGGTCTCGTGGTCATCGACCAGCAGCACCGCTTCGGCGTGGAGCAGCGCTCGAAGCTCTGGCGCAAGGCCACCCCCGCACCGCACATACTGGTGATGACCGCCACCCCAATACCGCGCACCCTGGCCATGACCGTATACGGCGACCTGGACTGCTCCATCATCGACGAGCTGCCGCCGGGCCGCCAGCCTGTGCGCACCTACCATCGCACCGAGCCTCGCCGCCCGCTGGTATTCAGCTTCCTGAAGCAGCAGATAGACGCCGGACGTCAGGTCTACTTCGTCTATCCGCTCATACACGAGAGCGAGAAGATGGACCTGCGCGACCTCGAAGCGGGCCTCGAGATGGTGCAGAGCTATTTCCCGCGCCCGCAATACCAGGTGAGCATGATGCACGGGCAGCTGACGCCCGAAGAGAAGGCCTACGAGATGCAACGCTTCAAAGAGGGCAAGACCCACATCATGGTGGCCACCACAGTGATAGAGGTGGGCGTGGACGTGCCCAACGCCACGGTGATGGTCATCGAGAACGCCGAACGCTTCGGCTTGAGCCAGCTGCACCAGCTGCGCGGACGCGTGGGCCGCGGCGGCGGACAGAGCTACTGCATCCTGATGACCAAAGACACGCTGAGCAACACCAGCCGCGACCGCATACGCACCATGTGCTCGACCACCGACGGCTTCCAGATTGCCGAAGCCGACCTGCGGCTGCGCGGCCCCGGCGACATACAGGGCCTGCAGCAGAGCGGTGTGCTCGACCTGCAGATTGCATCCATCGTAGACGACGAGCCCATTGTGCGAGCCACACGCGAATGTGTGCACGACCTGCTCGCCAAAGACCCCACCCTCGAACAGCACCCCGTGCTGCAACGCTACATACAACATTCGAAAAACAAGATGATGTGGAGCAAGATATCATAGTTTGGGGGAGTTAAAAAGTTACAAAGTTAAAAAGTTAAAGAGTCAAAAAGTTACAAAGTCAAAGAGTCAAAGAGTTAAAGAGTTAAAAGTTAAAGAGTTAAAAAGTTAAGAAGTCAAGAAGTTAAGAAGTTAAGAAGTTAAGAAGTTAAGAAGTTAAGACAATAGCTTTAATAAATAGATGTGAGCTGTAAGTGGGCTAACGCGGCCTGCGCAGCCACTTAAAACTTAAAACTTAAACCTCAAAACTCATAACATGCAGCAGCAGATACAGTTGGTGGCTGAGGAAGGGGCGACGCTCGTCGGCGGAACGCTGAGGCTCTATGGACAGGTGCCGACGGGCTTTGTCGGCGCCGTCGACCTCTACGCCTACGACCCGCTGAACCGCCGAGCGGCGGTAGGCATCATGGTGGCCACCGAACACCGCCGCAAAGGCTACGCACTGGCCATGCTTGAGGCCCTGCGCCACATGGCAGCCGACACCTACCGGCTGCACACCCTCTATGCCGACATCGCCGCCACCAACAACGCCTCGCTGGCCCTCTTCGCCAAGGCGGGCTACACCGAGTGCGGACACTTCAAGGAGTGGCTCGAGTACGACAGCCACTTCGTAGACACCATACGCATGCAAAAAACAATCTCATGAAAATAGCCAAGAAAAGTCTGCTCATCCTCATAATAGTAGCCGCGGGCGTCATAGGTGGCGTCAGAATCATCACCCTGCGCACCGCCAACGAAAATGCCGTCCCCATATATATCACCGAGGGCGAGACCTTCGACAGCTTCATGGACGGGCAGAAGAAGGAGCTCTACATCGAGCATCCCACGGTATTCCGTCTCATGGCCAAAATACGGGGGCTCGACAACCGCCTGCAACCCGGCCACTACACGATGCAACCCGACATGAAATACATCGACCTCGTGCAGAAACTCTACCGTGGCCAGCAGGATCCCATCCGCCTGACCATCGGAAAATTCAGGCTGCCGCAGGACCTCAACGCTTATCTCGACAAAAAACTGATGCACGACGACTTCGATGTGCCGATAGACAGTTTCCACCTCGTGCTGCGCGACACATACGAGGTCTACTGGACCATCACCCCCGAGCAGTTCATGCAGCGCATGCGGAAGGAATACAACCGAGTGGAAAGTGGAATGTGGAAAGTGGAAAACAAAGCTACGCAGGGCGGCGACAGCCCACTTTCCACCTTCAAAGAGGTCGTCACCCTCGCCTCCATCGTGGAGGAAGAGACCAACCACAACCCTGAGAAACCGACAATTGCGAGCGTCTACCTCAACCGTTTGAAGAGGGGGATGCCGCTGCAGGCCGACCCGACGGTGAAATACGCCGTGGGCGACTTCACGCTGCGGCGCATCCTGAAGCAGCACCTCGCCGCGGAAAGCCCCTACAACACCTACCTGCACACCGGCCTGCCGCCGGCGCCCATCTGCCTGCCCTCGAAGAGCAGCATCGAAGCAGTGCTAAACGCGCCGCAAACCGACTACATCTACTTCTGCGCCAGCGACAAAATGGACGACACCCACCGCTTTGCCGCCACCTTGGCCGAGCACAACCGCAACGCCGCCGCCTTCCACGCCGCCCTCAACCAAAGAGGCATCCGATAGCGCACCGGTAGTGCATATCAACGATACATCAACGATATATCAACGATAATTCAACGATTACGATCGTTGAAATATCGTTGATATATCGTTGATGTATCGTTGATATGCACTACCGGTGCAAAGGGAGATGTGGACGAGGGCTGTTAAAAAAAGTTAAAACACAGCATATATATGTAACAAAATGCACTTTGCCGCGTCTATAAGGGCAAAAAATCGTATCTTTGCACGATTAAACGGACTGATAAATGAACTGCATAGGACATATCAAACAACTGATAGCCATAGGCATTGCGCTTGTGGGCGGGATGGCGAGTGTGCAGGCGCAGACGAATCCGAGTCCGTGTCCAGAGATCCGGATCATAGAGAAATACGACCATGTTATCAACCCGAACTACATGGCACAGGGATGGGACACGGCGGTCACGTGTGCGCAGCGCACCATTACGCTGACGGCAGAGCCATATATACCAGTGCAGTATTTCAACGGCACGTATCAGGTAGACGAGATACCGTATGCACCGGCCGACCCGAGTTTTTCGCAGGGGACGAAGATGCCGATTTCGACAGACGACGACTTTTCGGCGCAGACGACAGTGATTCCGTATCCGTTCTACTTTTTCGGCATACGCAAAGACGGATTCAGACTTGGAGCCAACGGGATGATCAGTTTTGCGGTGGGCCAGTTCGGGGGTGGAAATGCGTGCCCGTATGCCTTCTCGGCAGGGCTGCCATGGCCAAACGGCAAGAGCGGTGCCCCGAGCACCTACTACGAGAGTACGGGCTATGTGCCTTTGGCGCGTATGCGCGACGCCATATACGGCATCTATGAAGACACACACCCTATAGGCGGCTATCTGAGCGGCGCGCAGGGTATATACTACGGCATACAGGACGAGTTTCCGTGCCGCAAGATCATCTGCTCGTGGAACGGCATACCGACCTATCCCGGCGGGAGCAACCTGAATAACCGGTGCACGTACCAAATAGTGTGCTACGAGGGGTCGAACATCATAGAGGTGCACGTGAAGCACCGCGGTGTGAACACGAACTGGCAGAACGGCATGGGTATCATAGGGATACAGAATGCCACAGGGCAGCCGCAGGTGCCTGCCGATTCGCTTGGGGCGCCGAACTATTTCGTAGACAGCGGTGCGGCAGCGGCTTTCTGGCCAACGGGGAAAAACATGTTCAACACGACGCTCGACAGCGTGGCCTACCGCTTCACGCCGCTGGGCACCACGAGCCGGAGCTGCATCTGGTTCAGGCTGATGGACAACGGCGACTCGCTGACCCTGACGACCAATCCGATTGACACGAACGGCTACATTATGCCGATGGGGCACGACCCGCAGCGTCCGACGCTGACGAGGGCTGTGGTGTCGCCCTCGACCGGCAGCAGGTATGTATGCCGCCTGAGCTTCAAGAACGCCAACGGCGACTGGTATCACCTCTACGACACGATAAATATCGGCATCGACACCACCAACACGCTGCTGCTGAAGGCGCGGTGCGGTTCGAGACATTCGGGCACGACGCGCCGATTCGACATCTGCCGCGGACAGACCGCCGACGTGCGTGTGGAGTATACAGACATACAGTATGCGGAGCATATTGAATGGACGGCTATGCGCATGGAGAACGGCGTGAGTGTGCCCCTGGCCGACACAGCCTACACTCTGATAGACGACGGGCACCTGCTGCGCCTGCCGCCGATGGGCGGGGCCGAAGCCGAGACCGACAGCCGTGTGGACACCATCTATTTCCGTGCGAGTGTGGACTTTGTGAGCGGATGCACCAACTACGACACCCTGATGCTATACGTACACCCCACTTTCGACACGACGGAGCGCTACAACATCTGCCAGGGCGAGAGCCTGACGTGGCACCTGGACAACAAGACGTATACCCAGAGCACGACGAGCCCCAAGGTGACGCTGGCAACGGGGAACATGTGCGACTCGGTGGTGCACCTGGATCTGACGGTGTACGACGTGAGCCACACGACTGACAGGCGCAACGACTGCAGCCCCCTGACATGGATAGACGGCCACACCTACACCGAAGACAACAACACCGCGACGATGACTCTGCAAAACCAGTGGGGATGCGACTCGGTGGTGCATCTTGACTTCACGCTGCACCCGATGACGGCGACGCTGAGTGCCGACCTCGACCATTTCGACTACGACCATGTGGACGTGGTGCTGACCGACGAGACTGTAGGCGACACGGGGTGCCTGTGGCTGCTGCCTACGGGTGCGGAGCAGCGCGGGCCTACGGCGTACTATACGGTGCCGGCGAGCATGGACACGGCGCATATCACAATGGTGGCCTACAGCCCCTACGGATGCACCGACACGGCGCGGCTGAGCATTCCGTTCAACAGGGAGAATATCTGGCTGCCAAACGCCTTCACGCCCGACAATCTGGAGCGCAACAACCGCTTCGGGAGCCGCGGACAAGGGCTGCTGCAGCTTGAGATGTATATATACGACCGCTACGGACGGCTGGTATTCCACGGCAAAGGCGTGGACTGCGAGTGGGACGGCAACAACCTCGACGGGCAGCCATGCCGCCAAGGTGCCTACGCCTATATCATCCGCTACACCGACCGCTACGAGCCCAATACGACAAAGATCCGCAAGGGGTCGGTGACGCTGATAAGGTGAGAGGTTTAAGGTTTAAGGTTTAGAGGTTAGAGGTTAGAGGTTATAGGTTATAGGTTATAGGTTATAGGTTATAGGTTATAGGTTATAGGTTAGAAGTTGGATGCTGTAGAGACGCGGCGTGCCGCGTCTGCATTTAAAAGATTTGAAGGTTTAAGGTTTAAAGGTTATAGGTTAGAGGTTGGATGCTGTAGAGACACGGCGTGCCGCGTCTGCATTTAAAAGATTTGAAGGTTTAAAGTTTAAGGTTTAGAGGTTATAGGTTAGAGGTTAGAGGTTGGATGCTGTAGAGACGCGGCGTGCCGCGTCCGCATTTAAAATATTTGAAGGTTTAAGGTTTAGAGGTTAAAGTTTAAATTTTGAAATAAATCATTTACATCATGTCGAATATGAAACGGAGAGCAGCAATCATCGTTATGGCCATTATGGCCATGGCACCTGCAGCGAAGGCGCAGACGACGCCGTTCAACAACAGCGCCGCAAGCCCCTGCCCCGAAGTCTTGATCGAGCAGAAGTACGACCACGTCTGCAACGAGCGTTACCGCAGTGCGGGATGGGACACCGCCGTCACCTGCGCCAACCCGAGCCTTGAGTTGGTGGCAGAACCGTATATACCGGTGCAGTACTTCAACGGCACGTACCTGGTTGAGCAGGTGCCCTACAATCCGCCAGACCCGACGTTTTCGTTAGGCACGCGTATGCCAATCGGAACTGACGATGTTTTTGCGAGCAACCACACGACCATTCCTTACCCATTCTACTTCTTCGGTCATCGCAAGAACCAGTTCCGCATCGGCGCCAACGGACTGGTGACGTTTTGCAATCCGTCGGACTTTGGTTCGGGAAACTACTGTCCATATTCTTTCCGAACACAGAGCAACCAATTGCCATGGGATGGTACAAGCGGACACGCGGTGCCGGGCGGAAGTTCGTATGGGAGCCGCATGTACGACGCCATATACGGCATCTATGAAGACACCGATCCTGCATACTTTACCGGCAGCGAGACAAACCGTATAGACGGCATCTACTACGGTATACAAGATCAGTTCCCCTGCCGCAAAATCATCTGCTCGTGGAAAGAGGCTCCAGACTTTAGCCAACACGCAAGCAAGGGTACGTACCAAATTGTATGCTACGAGGGTTCGAACATTATCGAAGTGCATATAAAGCAGCGTCGTTGCTGCCCGACGACATCAGACGCACTGATAGGCATACAGAACGCCACGGGCCAGCCCCAGCAGCCCGGCAGCAGCATCACCGACCCGAACTACTTTGTGCAGGCAGGTTCGCCGGCAGCATTCTGGCCTTCTGGCCGCAACGGTTTCACAACCAATATCGACACTATAGCCTACCGCTTCACGCCGCAGGGCACTACGAGCCGCACCTGTATGTGGTTCCGCCTGATGCCTAACGGCGACTCCCTCACCCTCACCACCAACCCGCTCGACACCAACGGCTACTACCTGCCGATGGGTCACGACACGCAGCGCCCGACCCTCACAAAGGCATTCGTGAGCCCGACGACAGAATGCAGCTACGTCTGCCGACTGAGCTTCAAGAACGCCAACGGTGACTGGTACCACCTCTTCGACACAATAAGAGTCGGCATCGACACCGCGAACACCCTGCAACTTACGGGCGCTCAGCAAGGCACCGGCATTGCCTACCGCACCGAACAAGCCATCTGCCAGGGGGCCACTACGGATGTGGCCATTCACTACACCAACATCCAAAAGCCGCAGCAGATCAA
>JAZNSV010000058.1:0-41597 GCA_045591485.1 Bacteroidales bacterium
ACGATACTTGTACGTTTGGCAATCGTACAAGTATCGTACATATATCGTACATGTATCGTACAACGGGTATAGGGGAGCACTGCCAAAACGGCCTTTGAGGGCTGCCGAAAAGTTAAAGGCTGTTATAAAAAGACGGCGTCCAAAATCAATTTCACACAAAAAAAACGCCGAAACAGAATCAGGAGATACCCATTTATGGTGATTTTTATATCGAATGCGATGCAGAAGGCTTTTTTTGTAGTATTTTTGCAAACCCGAAAAACATCTGATAAATATAACAAAGTACTATAAACAAACAATTTACAACAAAAAGAAATGTTAAAAAAAACTCTAACAACACTGATGCTGCCCCTGCTCATGGGGGTGGCTGGCACAACAGGGGCACAGACCCTGGCCGACTACACCTTCACACACGACACCGTTGAATTCGAGTCTATTGCAGGCACCCCCGGAGCGCATACCGACGTGTGGGGCTACGGCCAGCAGGACGACGGCACGCGCACACTGCAGATGCCGTTCAGCTTCCCGTTTGGCGAAAGCACCATCGACAGCGGCAGCAACGTGATAATGAGCGCCAACGGCTACCTGCAGTTCGGCCTCATTGCCATGGGCAGCTATGCCAACACGGCCTACACGACCACCTCGAGCCAATACAAGGCCATAGTGCCCTACATCAACACAGACGGCTACTGCAACGGCAACATCTACTGGGCCGACACCGTAGGCGGCGACGGACGCCGGGTGCTGGTGGCCGAATACCGCGGTGTGACCACCTACTCGGCACACACCTCGCCCGAAGCCATGAACTACCAGATACGGCTCTATGAGGACGGAACGATAGAGGTGGTCTACGACACATGCGACTTCGACGCCCCCGCCAACCACACCATGTTCGTGGCCAACGGCTACGGCGACCGCCTGTGCCTGACCGGCAGCTGGGCCGCAGCGCAGCCCGGCACGCCGGCACAGCTGCCAAGCCTCGACGGTGTGCCCGCACCCGGCACTCGCTACACGCTGACACGCCCCACCGGCTTCTGCAACCGTCCGCAAAGCGTGAGCGTGGATAGCGCCGCCACCGACGCCCTGCTGCTGAGCTGGACCGGCACGTCAGCAGGCTACACCCTCTTCTACTCGGACAACGACACCGCCTGGACCGACAGCATCACGGCCATCGAAGAGACAACATATCTGCTGGGCGGACTGATGCCGCAGACCACCTACCGCATAGCCGTGCGCAGCGACTGCGCCGAGGGACTCTACAGCGCGCTGAGCATCGAAACCACGGGCACCACGGCCTGCGGCGTTGTGGGCACCGCACAGATGCCCTACACCGAAAGCTTCGAGGCCTATTCGAGCTACCAGTTCAACCCCTGCTGGACGCGCCTCTACCGCGAGAACGACATGACCCTGAACACCGCCTACCCGACGGTGGTCTACCAATCGGCAGGCAACAGCACACACAACATAAAATTCAACGCACAGAACACGAGCGGCGGACGGTGGACAATGGCAGTGCTGCCCGAATTCGAGGCCCCGCTGGCCGACCTGCAGCTTTCGTTCACCTACGCGCTCGGCGACACGGCAGATGTATGGATAAGCGTGGGCACCATGACCGACCCTTCGGACACGGCCACCTTCGAGCCCTACGACACCGTGTACCACACCGCAGCGGCCTACACCTGGGACACCGCCGAGGTGAGCTTCGACGCCTACGAGGGCGAGAACGCACGCATAGCCATACGATTCAGCACCACGGCCCAGAGCCAGTACCTGAGCAAGAGCATGTGGATGGACGATGTGGCGGTGATGTACACCCCGAGCTGCACACGTCCGCAGAGCGTGACGGTAGACACCGTGGGCACCGACTTTGCCGAGCTGACGATAGCCGACGACGAGAGCAACGCCACCTACGAGGTGAGCTACTGGATAGAAGGCAGCGCCGACACCATGAGCCAGACCACCACGGGCACCTTTGTGGGCCTGAGCGACCTGCAGCAGGCTTCGCTCTACAACGTGAGCATCTGCAAGCTCTGCCCCGACGGCACACGCACACTGAGCATCGCCGCCCAGCTGACCACCGCTTGCGACGGCCTGACCCATGCCGACCTGCCCTACAGCGAAGACTTCAACAGCTACGAAGCCTGGAACGGAGCACCCATCAACCCCTGCTGGACCATAGTCAACCTCAACACCGCCGGTCCTTACCCCTACCCCACCATGTATGCCAACCACAGCGGCACCAACGGCAACGCTCTCTACATGTATGCCAACAGCGACGGCATGGGCCAGTATGTGAGCCTGCCGCAGATGGACGACCTGAGCGACCTGGGCATACGCTTCTTCACCAAGGCCCAGAACGCAGCCTGCCGCATGGAGGTTGGCGTGATGACCGACCCGACCGACACAGCCACCTTCAGCAGCCTCTACACCGTTGAGCCCCAAAGCACCACGGCATGGGAAGAGCATGTGGTGAACCTGGGCGCATACGAGGGCGAGGGCCGCTACGTGGCTTTCCGCAACAGCCATGTGTCGCTCACAAGCTACGCCATCTACCTCGACGACATCACCCTCGACTACGCCACCGACTGTCCCCACCCGCTGGGCATCGAGCTGGCTGGCGCCACTGAGAGCACCCTCGACGTGACCATCGACGACACCGCCTCGGTGGGCAGCTACCGACTCTGGATTGCCGCCAACGGCGACACCACAAGCATCGACATCAACGACACCGTGTATACCATCGGCGGACTGGAAAGCGGCACACACTACACCGTGACGGCCGCCGCCCTCTGCAACGGCATGGAGACCGAGACAGTGAGCGCCGACGCCTGGACCCTCTGCACCATACGGCCCGTCTCCGAGCTGCCGCTGAGCGAGAGCTTCGAGGGCTGGGAAGCCAACATACAGGCCGACCTCGGCGCCTGCTGGCAGGCCCACTACGGCACCGACTCGGTTGAAATGAGCACCTACGCCAAAGTGTACGCCAACGCCGACTACGACAACGGCGGACGCCACGCAGTCAAGATGATGGCCCAGCACAGCTACACCACCGGCGAACAATACTCGACCCTGGTGCTGCCGCAGTTCGACGCAAACCCGCGCATGCTGCAACTCGACGTCAAGCTGCGCTTCGCCTACCAGTATGCGCCCGAGGGCGAATACGTAGAAGCCGGCATACTGGCCGACCCCAACGACCCGCAGACCTTCACGCCCTGCACCCTGATTGAGAACCCCGGCAACTACCAATACCACGAGTACACGGCCCGCTTCGGCCGCTTCCAGGGCGACGGCGGCGCTGTGGCCTTGCGCTACCACTACAATGTGGCCAACGACTACTCATACATCATGGTCGACTCGGTGAGTCTGACGCTGATGGACGAAGAGGACGTGCCCTGCGACGTGACAGAGCTGAGCCTGACCGACACCACCGACAGCAGCGCCACCATCGGATGGAGCTACAACTGCACGATAGACAGCTTCGAAGTGAGGCTGACGGGAGCCGATGAAGACCGCACCGTATTCACCCACCAGACCGAAGCCACATTCGGCGGACTGGAGCCTGCCACAACCTACAGTGTGCGTGTGCGCCATGCCGGAAGCTTCTGGAGTCAGGACCTCTACTTCACCACCGCCGACACCACCAGCCCCGTGGTGCCAGTAGACACCACCACGACCGACACCACTACAACCACCGACACAACAGGCATCTTCGGCGCCGAACGCATGATGGATATAACAATTGTGCCCAACCCGGCCGCTATGGGCCAGACGGTGACGGTGGCCGGCATGTCCGAAGGCTCCACGCTGACCCTGATGGACGCCGCCGGACGCATTGTGCTCCGCCAGCGCGAACACACGATAGCCACAGCCAAGCTGCGCAAAGGCATCTACTTCGTGAGCATCGGCAGCGACGGCCAGACGAGCGTCAGAAAGCTGGTGATACGGTAAAAAAGTGAAAAGTGAAAAGTGAAAAATGAAAAGTGAAAAGGCTGGCGCATCGTGTGATACGTCAGCCTTTTCACTTTTAACTTTTTACTTTTCATTTTTCACTTTTCATTCTCGCCTTGCCAAGCACCACGATGGTAACGGCGGCAAGGATGAGCACAATGCCGAGCAGCAGACGAGGCGTAAAGGGCTCGCCGAACACAAGCACGCCAATGACCACCGCCGTGGTGGGCTCGAGGGCGCCAAGAATGGCCGTAGGCGTGCTGCCGATATACTTGGCGGCATAGACCATCATGACCAAGGCCATGATGGCAGGCACCACCGCCAGCCAGCACACCCACAGCCAGGCACGCGGCGTAGGCGGCAGCTGCAAAGGCTGGCCGCTCAGCAGGGCAAAGGCAGCCATGCCGGCAGCGCAATAGAAAAGCACATAGAGATTGATTTTGAACGACGACATGCGCAACGGCGATTTGTCGACCACGATGATATACAAAGCATAGGTCAGCGCCGAAATGAGCACCAGCACCACACCGACGATGCTCAGTGTGCCGCCGCCATCGCCCCAATAGAGCAAAAGCACGCCGACAAGGCTGAGCAGGATAGCGGCCACGGTGGCCACGGTGATACGCTCGCGGAAGAAGAGGGCCATGATGGCAGCCGTCATCACCGGATAGGTGAACAGGATAGTAGACGCCACACCGGCCGGCATGTGGTGGAAGCTGACGTAGAGCGTGGCCGACGAGAAGATGAAGAGCAGGCCGAGGGCAGTGAGGGTGAGGAACTCACGCTTGTCGACAGACAGCCCTTCGCGGCTCACGCCCGACGATGTGGCATCGGTCCTACGGCCAACGAAAAACCACCGGCCAAGCATGACCAAGGCCACGATGACCCAGGCAAGGCCGAAGCGATAGAAAAGAACCGAGGGCGTGTTCATGCCCTCGGCGTAAAGGTTAAGCGCTCCAAGCGGATTGGTGCCGTAGCAGACCGCAGCGCCTATGGCACACAAGGTGCCAATGAGTCTCTTGTTCATTTAATCAGGTTGGTTGCCGTAAAGGTAGGGGTTTTGGGCCAGACTGCCATCGGCACGCATCGAGACCGACGAAGCCTCGCGGGCAGCAGAATGTTGACCTTCATAAAGCGTTTCGTCACTCATCTGTGTGGCAGGCATGCGCTGCACGATGTCGGCGCCGTTGGCGTTGTTGCGCAGCAGATCGTGGATGCGGCGGATGCGGTCGGCAGCGGTGGTGACGTCGTTGTCGTTGCGGAAAGCCGAAACGAAGGGGTCGAGAGCAGGCTTGGGTTCGGGCTTGGGCTCGACGACTTCGGTCTTGGGCTCGGGCAGTATCACTTCGACCTCGGGTTCTACGAGGTGGATATCGTCTACCATGGAATCGATTTCGGTGCGGAACTCGCCCATGCCGGCACGGATGTTGCGCACTTCGCGAGCGGGTTTCTCTTCGGCCATGGGCTCGTCGTCTTCGAGCACGAAGACGTGCTTCTCGACCGGGGCGGTTTTCACCTCGGCTTCGACCACCGGTTTCACCTCGGCCACGGGCTCAGCCTTGACGGGCTCGGGTTCGGGTTCGCGGTGCATGACCACCATGCCTTCGTCGTCGGGCTTGGGTGCAGGAGCTGGCTTGGTGTCGTCTTTGGGCTCGTCGACTTTGAAGAAGCGCACCTCGGGTTCGACATTGGCGGTTTTCTCGAAGCCGGTGGCAATAAGGGTCACCTTGAGGCTGTCGCCCAGCGAGTCGTCGATACCGGCACCCCAGATAACCTCGGCGCTGCCGTCGGTCTTGTCGCTGATATAGTCGGTGATTTCGCCGATTTCGTCCATCTTTATCTTGTGGTCGGACGAATAGGAGAAATAGAGCAGCACATTCTTGGCACCACGGATGTCGCTGTCGTCGAGCAGCACGCTGGTGGTTGCGCCTTCGATGGCCTGCATGGCACGGTCTTCGCCGCTGCCACTGCCGGTGCCCATAAGGGCTGTGCCGCTATGCTCCATGACGGTGTTGACATCCTGGAAGTCGATGTTGACATTGGCTGTGACGGTGATGATTTCGGCGATGCCTTTGGCGGCCGTGAGCAGCACATCGTCGGCCATGCCGAAAGCCTCGGAAAGGTCGAGGTCGCCGTAGGCGCGCAGCTTGTCGTTGTTGATGACGATGATAGAGTCGACATGCTTGCGGAGTTCGGCAATGCCGGCCTCGGCCTGCTCGCGACGGCGTTTGCCCTCGAAGCTGAAGGGACGCGTGACAATGGCGACAACAAGGATTTTCTTGTTCTCATCGTTGTCGAGGTCGATGCTCTTGGCTATCTCGGCAATGACCGGAGCGGCGCCGGTGCCGGTGCCACCGCCCATGCCGGCGGTGATGAAGAGCATCTGGGTGTTGTGGCTGATGGCCTCGCGGATGACGTCGGCTTTGCCTTCGGCAGCCTGACGGGCACGCTCGGGCTTGTTGCCAGCGCCGAGACCAAGGTCGCCCAGCGGTATCTTGTTGGGCACGGGCGAGGCGTTGAGGGCCTTCATATCGGTGTTGCAGATAATGAAGTCGACACCCTCGATACCCTGCTTGTACATGTGGTTGACGGCATTGCCGCCACCGCCGCCGACACCAATGACTTTGATATACGACGACTGACCTTTGGGCGAATCAAAGGTAAAAAATGTGTTATTTGTGTTTTCTTCCATGTGCTTGATATATTTCTATCTTATTGATAAAGATGCCGTTACTAAAATTTGCCGTTTGTATGTTGCAGTGTAAAATTACTAAATTCCAACGACTTATGTACTGTTCTGCGGTTTAAGTTTTCAACATTTTTTACACAACGTCGTCATTCTCAGCCGTCGATGCCTTCGTTGAACATGCTGTTGAACCACTTGTTGAGCACGCCTTCGAAGTTGGGTTTGCGGTTTTTTTTGGCCTTCTGCTCGGGTTCAGGCTCTTCCTCGGCCTTGGGGGCTGCAGGCTCGTCCTTCATATCGGCAAAGATGTCTATGTGTCCGCTCTGGGGTTCTTCCTCGACATCGTCGTCGGCAGGGCCTTTTTCGCTCTGCTCAAGACCATAGAGCACCAAGCCGATACCTGTGGCATACATCGGATGGCTGAGTTCGTCGAACGAAATGCAGTCCGGTTCAAGATGCTCGTTGGGAATACCGATACGAGTATCGGTAGTGGTGATGAGTTCGCAGAGGTCTTTGATATTCTTTAGCTGGGCACCGCCACCGGTGAGCACCACACCGGCGATGAGTTTCTTGCTGAAGCCGGAGAGTTGCAGCTCGTAGGCCACCTGCTCCATAATCATCTTGGTGCGGGCGTTGATGATGCCTGCAAGGGTCTTGACATAGATTTCGCGCGGGGGCTGGCTGCGTATGCCGGGTATGGAAATGACGTCGTTTTCGCTTACGGCCTGCACAAGGCACGAACCGAACTTTATCTTCAGGCTTTCGGCCTGCTTCTTCATGATATTGCAGCCCTCGCGGATATCGTTGGTGATGGCGTTGCCGGCCAACGGCAGGACAGAGGTGTGTCGGATGATGCCATCGTGGAAGATGGCGATGTCGGTGGTGCCGCCACCGATATCGACCATGGCCACACCGGCCAGGCGGTCGGCATCGTCGAGCACAGCCTTGGCCGAAGCCACAGGCTCGAGCACCACGCCCTTGATCTTGAGACCGGCATCCTGCACGGCATATTTGATGTACTGCAGATTGGTGACGTTGGCGGTGACCATGTGGAAGTCGGCCTGGAGCTTCTTGCCGGCCACACCTACGGGCGGCACGTCGCGGCTCAGCGGCTCGCCGTCGACGACATATTGCTGCGGGAAGATATGGATAATCTCTTCGCCCGGAGGCAGCTGGGTGTTGTACTGCTCGGAGATGAGGCGGTCGACATCCTCTTGCTCGATGAGGCGGTGTTCGGCGGGAATCATGACACTGCCCTGGCTGGGACGGGAATTGATATGCTGGCCTGCTATGCCGACATAGACTTCGTCGATGTCGACATTGGCTTGGTCGGCAGCCTCGCCCACAGCCTTGCGGATTGAGTTGGCGGTCTCGGTGACGTTTTTCACCACACCATGCTCCACTCCGACGGACTCGGTCTTGCCGAAGCCCAAAATCTTTACCTTCCCGTTTTCGCCCCGCATACCGACGAAGCATGCTATCTTCGTGGTTCCGATGTCGAGGCCGACAATGATTTCGTTTTCCATAATGTCTATAGTTTTATTCATTCTTATTTTTTCGTTTTAATTCACTTTGAGCATACCACCTGGCCGTCGAACTTGAGGCTGATGCGCGAATATGTGTCCCACCCGGCGCGCGGCATGCCCTTGCGGTAGAATGTCATGAGGTTGTCGAATTTGCGGTCGAGGTCGTCTACCTCGCCAAGCTCTATCACGTGGCTTCCGAGTTTGGGGACCATCATCATGTCACCGTCGCGCTCAACATATATCTGGTCTATCAACTGGCGATACTTCTTCTCGCCGTCAAGGTAAACGGCCAGGCGCACGAGGGCTTCGGTCTGGCTGTTGAGGCTGTCGAGCACAAGAGGCTCGACAAAATCGCCGCCAGCAACGAGCACAGAGCAGTCGGCCAACGAACTGACAGGCATCATGACTCCGTCGGCATCAAAGTAGAGTTCGCGCGAGCCATAGAAGAGGCGTGCTATGGGGCGGCGCTGCGCGGCGCGAACCACCACCTTGCCACTGACGCTGACCGTGGCGGTGACATCGTCCAGATAAGGCACGTGCGAAGCCGCTTCGGCAACGGCCTTGCGGTCGACATCGCTGACGCGCATGGTGAGCAGCTTCGGCAGTGCACGAAGCACTGTATCGGCCACTGTCTGCTCGGACACAAGCTGTGGGGCACGTCCGTAGCGGATACTCACCTCGACACCACGCACCTGCGAACGCAAACGCGACATATTGGCTGCAATGACCAGCACAACAAGCGCCAGTGCGCCAAGCAGTATCAGCAGTATTTTGTACGGTCTCTTCATAGCATCTGTTCTCTGAGGGTTGCTTCCAGGCGCGGCACCAGCCGGTCGATGTCGCCCGCCCCAAGGGTAAGCACTACATCGGGACAGAGAGCCGGCACCAATTCGAGCACCTGGTCGGGGGTGCAAAGGTACTTCGACATCGAATCAATTTTGCGCAGCACCATGCTCGACGTAACGCCGAGTATCGGCTTCTCACGGGCCGGATAGATCGGCATCATGATGATTTCGTCAAGAGTGGACAGGACACGGGCGAAGTCGTCGGCAAGGTCGCGAGTGCGGCTATAGAGATGTGGTTGGAAAATTCCCACCACGCGCTTGCCGGGGTAGAGATAACGCACACTTTCGATGGTAGACTGCAGCTCTTGCGGATGATGGGCATAGTCGTCGATATAGACAAGCTCCTTTTCGCGGATGCGGTAGTCGAAACGACGTCGCACGCCTTCAAAGCTCTTCAGACCTGCCCGCAGCTGGTAGGCATCGAGTCCGCAACTGAGCGCTACCGCCGACGCAGCAACGGCATTCTCGACATTGAACAGAGCGGTGCCACAGAGCTCAAGGTCGAAAAGGACACCATCGGGAGTGCGCAAATCGAAGAAGATATTGCCATTATAGGTGCGCACATTGATGGCATAATAGTCGGCCTCTATACCGTGCGCGGTATATGTCGAAAGCGGCACATTGAGTGAGGCATGAGGTTCTGCATGCTCGTGGTCGTGGTGATGCTCATGCTCGTGGTGATGCTCGTGGTCGTGGTGGGGGCCAAACTCCACATAGGGCTCGCCGTCGTGAGTGGTAAAGACCCCCTCTTTTATGAAGAGCCGTCCGTCTGCCGAAGTCTGGTTGGCAAACTGCACATAGGCATCCATCATAGCCTCATGGGTACCATAGATGTCCAGATGGTCGGGATCGGTGGCGGTAATGACAGAGTAGTAGGGATGCAACTGCAGGAATGAACGGTCGTACTCGTCGGCTTCGACAACCACGTAGTCACTCTTGTCGTCGACCACAACATTCGATCCAAAGTTCTTGCTTATTCCTCCGAGGAAAGCCGAACATCCGCACTTGCCCTTGCTCAGCAGGTGGGCAATCAGGGTGCTGGTCGTGGTCTTTCCGTGGCTTCCGGCCACTGCTATGCAGCGCTTGTTGCGTGTCAGTTCGCCCAGCACACGCGAGCGTTTTTCCATCTTGACCCCACGACGCTGCAAAGCCTGCATCTCGCCGAGCTCGTCGGGCACGGCTGGTGTGTATACCACCAGGTCAATATTGTCGGGAAGGCGATCCGGGGCGTCGTCATAGTGTATGGCGATACCCTCGGCCTCCAACTCTGCCGTCAGGGGTGAGGGTGTACGGTCATAGCCACTCACCATGTCGCCACGTCTGTGGAAAAATCGCGCCAATGCGCTCATGCCTATGCCACCTATGCCTAAGAAATAATAGTTCATTTCACAATCTTTGCTATCTGGTCCACAATCTTGTCGGCAGCGCCGCGCACCGCCATCTTCTGTATGGCTGCACTCATCGTCTGTCGCAGGCTTGCGTTTTCATACAGTTCGAGCACTGTGGCCAACCCGTTCACCTGGCAGTCGGCATCGCGCACCATCAACGCCGCTCCGCGGTCAACCAACGCCAATGCGTTCTTGGTCTGATGGTCTTCGGCCACGTTGGGCGAAGGTATCAGCACCACGGGCTTGCCCACCAGGCAAAGTTCGGAGATGGCTATGGCTCCGGCGCGCGAGATTACAGCGTCGGCTGCTGCATAGGCCAGGTCCATACGCTGTATGAATTGGTGCACCTTGACCCACTCGGTCATGTTGGCCGCCTCGACAGCCGCCACCGCCTCGTCGTACATCCATCGGCCAGTCTGCCATAAGAGCTGTATGCGGTTCTCGCGGAAGAAATAAAGGTGCGACATGATCATCTCGTTGATCGAG
This sequence comes from Bacteroidales bacterium, assembly GCA_045591485.1. GTDB lineage: Bacteria > Bacteroidota > Bacteroidia > Bacteroidales > P3 > Colimorpha. The sequence goes on from JAZNSV010000058.1 coordinate 10,880, forward strand.
CGTGCGCCGAGGCTTCCACCCACCGAGAGCAGCGTGCGTTGCGAGGGGTCGAGTCCGAAGGCGGCACAGCCTTCGTCGCGTGTGGCACTCATCTGCTCTATATCGGCACGCACCGGGTTGCCTGTAAATACTATACGTTCTTTGGGGAAGAAGCGCTCCATGCCGTCGTAGGCCACACAGATAACGCGAGCGTCTCGTGCCAGCATTTTGTTGGTCAGTCCGGCATAAGAGTTCTGTTCTTGCAGCAGAGTGGGATATCCCATCTTGGCTGCCGCCTTGAGGGTGGGTTCGCTGGCAAAACCGCCTACGCCTACCACAATGTCGGGGTTGAAGTCGCGCAATATTCCGCGCACCATGCGGTTGCTCTTCATCATCTTGAACGGCAGCTGCAGGTTCTTCACAATGTTGGCCGGCGTCAGCTTGCGCTGCAGACCTGCTATGGGCAGGCCTTTGATCTCATAGCCAGCTGCAGGCACCTTCTCCATCTCCATACGGCCTTCGGCGCCAACAAAAAGCACATCGGCATCGGGCCAACGACGGCGCACGGCATTGGCTATTGCAACTGCGGGGAATATGTGTCCGCCGCTACCTCCACCACTGACTATTATCTTCATTGTTCTGTATTGTTTGGTTCGTTTTCTTCTTTTGCATGAGCCGGTTCGGCGGTCTGTTCAACAGCGGCCTGTGCTTCTGCCGCCTCGGTGTCGGCTGCCACCGATTGTATCACTCCCAATGCGCACCCGAGGAACAGGTACGCCGTGCCACCGTAGGATATAAACGGAAGTGTTTGTCCGGTGACAGGCAGTGCTCCCACAGCCACACTCATATTGACCAGGGCCTGCAGGTATATCATAGTGCCGAGTCCGGCCACCGTCAGCGCGCCGAAACGGCCTTTGCATCTCCATGCCACACGGATGCACCTGAAATACAATATGGCGTAGAGTATAAACACCACGATGCCGCCCAGCATGCCCGTCTCTTCGATTATGATGGCATATATAAAGTCGTTGTGGGCCTGTGTCATCAGTCGGGCATGGACGGTGCTGCCTGGTGCGAAGCGGGCCACGCCGCCGCGTGCAATGGCCATACGGGCCATATTCTCCTGCGAAAGCTCGTCGGGGTTGGGGTTCAGCCAACGGTCAACACGGTTTACCCACGTCTCGCTGCGCTCAAGCACATCGCTGCTTTGGCCGGTCTTGAGCATAACGAACATAGCCACACCGACCACAGCCACCAGCACAAGCAACAGCCGCCACCAATAGCTGCGCTTCACGCCGCCGAAAAGCATCACAAGATAGGCCGAGATGAAAATAAGCGCTGCTGTGGAGAAGTTCTCGGGCAGAACCATTATCACCACTGCTCCGATATATATGAGCAACATCAGGAAGGTGCCGAGGTCGTTGGTCTGGTCTTTCTTCAGTGTCAGTTGGCGCGCCACGAAAATAATCAGCACCACCTTGGCAATCTCCGACGGCTGGAACTGGCCTATCAGCGGCAGGCGGAACCAACGACCGTGCAGCGCCAGCATCACAGCCAGCAACACCAATGCAACCCAATAGCCCAGCATGGCAAAGCGCGAGAAGTAGCGATAGTTGACGCGGGAGATGAGCATGACGGCCACATAGGTGGCAGCCACAATGAGCAGGTGCTTCAGGAAGAGGCCCGTGGGGCTGTATCCCTTGTGCGAATAGGCTTCCAGGCCGATAGAGCTGTAGACCGCCACCAGCGATATGATGCTCAGTAGCAGGAACACCACCCAGATGCCTTTGTCGCCTCGTATGAGCTTGCCCAGTTTCATAGTTCGTTGACCTCCCTGCGGAACATTTCTCCAAGTACCTCGGTAGGTTCGCCCTCAGCGGTGGCTGGCGAGAAAAGCACACGCACATCGTCGGGGGCGTCGTAGTAGCAGGCGCGGCGCAGGGCCTCGGCCATCGAGGAGCAGCGCACTATTGACGAAATGCTGCCGCCGAAGGCTTTCGACATCTGCTCCGACTCGCCCAAAACCAGCAGCATGCGCACCTTGCGCAAAGCCACAGGCACTATCCGGCTGTAGTCGGTAGGCTCTGCGGTGCCGCAGGCTATCCATATCACCCCACCGGCCATACTCTCAAGCGAATACCACGTCGAGTTGATGCTGCGCGCGGCGGCATCGTTGATGTATTCGCGGCCTTGTATGCGAGCCACAAACTCGAGCCTGTATCTCGTCTCTTCCAGACGGCTGAAGCAGGCGCGCAGCGATGCATTGCGTATGGCTTTCAGGCGGGCGGTGTCTATGCCCGCCAGGCCTGTGTGGGTTCTGCCTTGTTTGGCTAAGGTCTCTATAGTCATATCTTCTATCGGAGTTTCAGTGTTGACAGTGTTGTGATGGCCAGCAGTATGGCTATGATGATGAAGCGCATCACCACTTTCTCTTCGGCTATGCCTTTCTTCTGGTAGTGGTGGTGCAGGGGCGACATAAGCAACGGCCGCTTCTCTACCGGCACGGGCACCCCGTCCGGCAGCTTGTGTCTGCGGCGGTAAAGCTTGCATCCCGTGGTCTGCACTATGACCGAGAGGTCTTCGACCACATAAATGCCGCACAGCAGGGGCAGCAGCAGCTCTTTACGTATGAGAATGGCGAAAACGGCTATAATGCCGCCTATGGCCAGCGAGCCGGTGTCGCCCATGAAAACCTCGGCGGGATGGGTGTTGAACCACAAGAAGCCCATCGTGGCACCGACGAAGGCACTGCTGAAGATGGCCAGCTCGCCGATGTTGGGCAGATACATGATGTTCAGGTAGCCCGACATGATGATATTGCCGCTGACCCATGCCAGCAGGGCCAGGGCACCGCCGTTGACAGCGGCCACGCCGGTGGCTATGCCGTCGATGCCGTCGGTCAGGTTGCTGGCGTTGCTCACAGCCGTCACCACAAGTATCACCACCGCCACAAACGCCACCCAGGCGTAGTCTACAGCCCACGGACCCATCCAGCTGACAAGCCATGTGTAGTCGAATTCATTGTTCTTTACAAAGGGGATGGTGGTCTTCAGCGGATCGGTGATGTCGGGGTGGAAGGTGATGAGCAGGCCCACCGCCAGACCGAGCAGCACCTGGCCCACCACTTTGTATTTGCCAGGCAGGCCGGCCTTGCCGCGGGTCTTCTTCAGGTAGTCGTCCAAGAAACCCACCAAGCCCATCCAAAGCGTGGTGCCAATCATTATCTGGACATAGATGTTGTCGAGCTTGGCAAAGAGCAGCGTCGGCACAACGATGGCTGCCAGTATGAGCAAGCCGCCCATGGTGGGGGTCTTACCCTTGCGCTCGGCGCCTTCGAGGCCCAGCTCAGTGCGCACCTCGTCCATCATGCCCAGCTTGTTTTTCATCCAGCGTATAAAAGGCTTGCCGAGCAACAGCATAATAACCAGCGATGTGATCATGCTGGCGGCAGCGCGAAACGAGATGTACTGAAACACTCCCGCTCCGGGGAAGTCCAGCGCCTTGTCCAGCCAGTCAAACAGATAGTACAGCATATCTTATATCTCCTAATTCTTTAATCCTAATTCTTTCTCCAGCTCCTCGACGTCGTCGAAGTGGCTGCGCACGCCGTTCACCTCCTGGTATTTCTCGTGGCCTTTGCCCGCCACAAGCACGATGTCACCCTCGCGGGCCATCATGCATGCCGTGCGTATAGCCTGGCGGCGGTCGGCGATGCGCACCACATGGCTCAGCTGCTCGGCTGTGAGGCCGGCCTCCATCTCGTCCAATATGGCGTCGGGGTTCTCGGTGCGCGGATTGTCGCTCGTGAGCACCAGTTTGTCGCTGCCTTCAAGGGCTATCTTGGCCATCTCCGGGCGCTTGGTGCGGTCACGGTCGCCGCCGCAGCCCACCACGGTGATGAGCAGCTGCGTCTTTTTGCGTATGCCGTCGATGGTGTCGATAACGTTCTGCAGGGCGTCGGGCGTGTGGGCATAGTCGACGATGCCCGTGATGCCGCGTCCGCTTACGTACTGGAAGCGGCCCGGGGCAGCCTCAAGCCCGCTCAGCAGGCGCATAGCCTCGTCTTTGTCGGCTCCGCTCAGCACGGCGGCGGCATATATGGCCGTGAGGTTGTAGGCGTTGAACCGGCCTACCAGCCGGCACCACACCTCGCGTCCGTTCAGTTCGAGTTGCATGCCCTCGAAGGTGCTCTCTATCACCTTGCAGCGGAAGTCGGCACTGCGCTGCAGGCTGTAGGTGCTCACCCGTGCACGTGTGTTCTGCACCATCACCATGCCGTTCTTGTCGTCCACGTTGGTCAGTGCCCACGCCTCTTTGGGCAGCATATTGAAGAAGCCCTGCTTGGCGGCTATGTAGTTGGCCATGGTCTTGTGGAAGTCGAGGTGGTCGTGGGTGATGTTGCTGAAGATGCCTCCGGCAAAGGTCAGACCGCTGATGCGGTGCTGCACAACCGAGTGCGAGCTAACCTCCATGAAGCAGTACCTGCAACCGGCATCCACCATGCGGCGCAGCAGCTGGTTCAGCTCCAGCGCGTCGGGGGTGGTGTGGCCTGCGGGCAGTTCTTCTTCGTCTATTTTGTTGACTATGGTCGATATGAGGCCCACATGGTGGCCCAGCAGGCGGAACATGCGATGCAGCAGTGTCACGGTGGTGGTCTTGCCGTTGGTGCCGGTGATGCCCACCAGGCTCAGCTGTGCCGACGGATGGCCGTAGTAGTTGGCTGCGGCCAATCCCAGAGCTTCGCTGCTGTCGTCCACCACAACAAAGACAACCGGATGCCCGGCCTTGCCACTCTGCAATTCAGCCACTCTGGCGCCATGCTTCTTGGCCTCTTTGCCTTTTAGCCACTCTCTCTCGCACAACACAGCCACGGCTCCGGCCTCGACGGCACCGTCTATAAAGTCGTGTCCGTCGACCTTCGTGCCGCGTTGCGCCACGAACATGGTGCCTTCCGAGACTCGGCGCGAATCGAACTGCAGGTCTTTCACCTCCACTTCGGCACCGCCCATCACCTCGGCGTCTATTCCTTTTATAATGTCTTTCAGTTTCATTTATCTCAATGTCAGTTCAATCATGGTTCCTTTCTTGGCGGCGGTGTTGGCCTTCAGGCTCTGGCCTGCCACCTTGCCGTAGCCTTTCACCCTGACGCGGTAGCCCTGCTCGTGCATCAGGTCAATGGCGTCTTTGGCAGTCATGCCGTAGCAGTTGGGCACGCGACCCTCGGCTGGCTGGTAGGCGTCGTAGAGCGCACTGGTCGAGTCGGTGGCGGCGCGGTAGTAGACCCACGTGCCGGCCGAGTCGCTCGACTGGTAGGGCAGTCGCAGACGGCGGTAGAGGTCCTTGATGTCGCTCTGGCGGCCGCGCAGCAGCGTGGGACGCGACATGGCGGCCGTGCTGTCGTCTTCGAGCATGGGCCAGGCCGACTTGACGCCGCCCTCGCTCAATCCCATGTCGATGGCCACCACGCAGTCGGATATGGCCTTGAAGACCTCGGCGGCCTGACGGCCATAGGAGGGCACGTTCTCCATAAGCACATAGCATGTGTAGCGCGGATTTTCCGAAGGGAAGAAGCCGGCAAACGAAGCGTTGTAGCGGCGCGTGTTGGCATAGCTGTGGTAGGCGGTACCCGTCTTGCCGGCTATGCCGTAGGTGGTGTTCTTGATGTTGTTGCCAGTGCCGTTCTCCACCACCTCTTCCAGCATACGGCGCATAAGCATCGACTCGGCACGGTCGCAGATGCTCTGTTTCAGCACCACGGGCTTCACCTCCATCAGGCGGTCGCCGTCCATGACGCCCTTACAGAAGAGGGGTTTCACCATGCGTCCGCCAGCTCCCACGGCGTTGTAGAAGGCAATGACCTGCAACGGGGTGACGCGGGTGGAATAGCCGAAGCACATACGCGTGAAGTTGGATATGGGCTTCATGTCTTCCAGTATGTAGGACCGCGACTGCGGGGCCTTGACATCGGGGTTGATCTTTTCGTATGGGAATATCTCGAGCATGCGGCTGCGCAGGCGGTCGCGCTTGTCGCCATAGAGCACCATGCCCATATCGGCCATGCCTACGTTGGACGAGTGCTGCATAATCTCGCGCACGTTGAGGCGTGTACGGATGTTGCCCGCGCTGTCGCGCACGGCGTGGTCGTCGTGCACCTTGCCGCCCTTGCCGCCGTAGTCTTTCTCCCAGGCATCGAACTGCATGGCGGTGTCTATCTTCATCTCGGGGTCGGTGAGCATGGCCATCAGGGCCACGGTCTTGAAGGTGGAACCTGGCTCTATGACATCGCTGACGGCCACATTGCGGTCGCGCATCTCGCGGAAGTCGTGCGCCGCCGTGTCAATACCCAGGTTGGCGCAGGCCAGCACATAGCCCGTGTGCATCTCCATCAGAATGGCGCAGCCCGCCGTGCCGCCATAGCGCTGCAGCGAACGGCGCAGGGCGCTCTCGGCAATGTCCTGGTAGCGGGTGTCGATGGTCGAAACGATGCTCTGTCCGTCTACGCGGCTCTGCAGCACCACGGTGTCTATGCGGTCCTGGTCGGTGCGCTGAGTGGTCATCATCTTGCCGTCGCGGTTCTCGTCGGGCAGCCAGATACCCTTGGTCAGTCGGCGGCAGTTGTAGAGGCCGTCGCGCCCGCGCAGCACACTGTCGTAGTAGCCTTCGAGGCCGGTATATGAGCCTCTCTCTATCTCGTTGCGGAAACCGATGGTGTTGCCTGCCATGTTGCCATAGATGTGGGCACGCACCTGGCGCACCACCGAGCGGTAGTTGACGTTCTTGACCACACCTCGGTTCCATCCCGGCAGGCGGCATATCTGCAGCCACACCGAATAGGGCACACCGCGCTGCACGAGGAAGCAGCGGCCGGGTTTCTCTTTCTGGCGCTCGCCCATTATGCGGTCGTAGTAGTATTGGGCCGTGCGCTGCGGCATGGCAATGCTCAGCATCTGGCACACCGTGTCGAGGTAGCGTACAAAGAAGCTGTCGACGATAGGGCCGCTCTCCACCGGCACGCCCTTCACCATCTTGGGCTGCCCGTTTTCGAGCACTATGGTGTCCATCAGGTCGAGGTAGAGGTCGCATTCGGTCACCGTGGTGGCCAGTATCTTGCCGTCGCTGCTGTAGATGTTGCCACGGCGCGCAGGCTCGGTGCGCAGGCCCGCCTCGCGCTTCTCGCCGCGGGCGCGCCACTCGTCGCCGTGCACAAGCTGTATGTTGACAATGTTGGCCACCACCGCCACCCCGACGCCAAGCGTCAGCAGCAGGTAGAGGACCACCATGCCGCGCGTCATGCGCGTATCTTTCTTCTCACTATGTTCTTTATCTTTCATTAAATATATTTCTATCCACTAACAACTACAACTGGTACGGCGGGCCTGCGGTTATGCCAACGCCGCGTTCTTTGAGGTCTTCGGCTATCTGCGATATCTTGACACTCTGCTGATATTGCTTCTGCATCTGTATGCGCTGTTCGCGCAGGTAGTTTATGCGTTCGTTCGAGGCCTGCAGCTCGCGGCTGAGGTTCTCTATGCGGTAGCGGTTGCCCACGATGAGCAGCAGGTATGCGATGCAGAGCAGCAGCAGCGGAATCTGGCGCACCACCATGCGGTCGGCCAATATGTCGGCACCGAGCACGCTGGCCACACCGCGTGCGGCCTTGCTGCCGCGCCCCTTGCCGCTGTGGGCGGCGGGCTGCTCCTGCCCCTCGGCCGAAGGCGTCTCCGGCACGACGGACTCGGCCTGCGGCTCCACAAGCCCCTCTTCGACTACTTTCTCCCTGAACTTATTGCCCATATATGCCTGATTTTATGATATGTTTTTTTTATATCTTCAGTTCCCAAACTCTAAACTCTAACCTTTAAACTCTTCTCCGCCACACGCAGTCTGGCGCTGCGGCTGCGGCTGTTGGCGGCCACCTCTTCGTCGGTAGGGCCGCAGCTGCGCAGCTGCCGTAGCGGCGACAGCGGGTTGCCGTAGAAGTCTTTCTCCACCACCCCATCGAAGTTGCCCGCACGCATCCAGTTCTTCACTATGCGGTCTTCGAGCGAGTGGTAGCTGATCACCACCAGACGGCCGCCCTCGCAGAGCAGGTCTGTGGCCTGCTGCAGCATCTCGCGCAGGGCGTCGAGCTCGCCGTTGACCTCGATGCGCAGGGCCTGGAAGAGCATGGCCAGGTATTTGTTCTCCATGCCTCGCGGCAGGTGGCGGCCTACGGCCTGGCGCAGGTCGAAGGTGGTGTCGATGCTCTTCTCGGCGCGGGCCTTGACAATGGCGCGGGCCATCTGGCGTGCGTTGGGCAGCTCGCCGTAGAGCTTGAGCAGCCGCGCCAGTCCCTCTTCGTCAAGGCTGTTCACCAGGTCGCGCGCTGTCAGGTCGCCGCGGCGGTCCATGCGCAGGTCGAGCTCGCCGTCAAGACGGGTGGAGAAACCACGGTCGGCGGTGTCGAACTGGTGGCTGCTCACGCCGAGGTCGGCCAGCACACCGTCGACACTGCGCACCCCATGCAGACGCAGGAAGCTCCGCATGTGGCGGAAATTCTCGTGGATGAAGGTGAACGAGGCCTCGCTCTCCGCGCTCCGCTCGCCGCCTGCCGCTCTCCACTCGCCGCTCTCTGCCCTCGCAGCAGCGTCCTCGTCCTGGTCGAACCCGAAGAGGCGGCCCTGCGGCCCAAGGTGCTGCACAATGAAGCGCGAATGGCCGCCGCCCCCGAAGGTGGCGTCGACGTAGGTGCCATCGGCTGCGATGCGCAGCCCCTCGATGGCCTCGGCGACCATCACGGGCCTATGATAATCAAACGTTTCCATCGCTCTCGGCCGGTTTTGTGCCCAGCAGCGCCTCTGCCATACTGGCAAAGTCGCCGCTGTCACTGTTCATCTTGTCGTAGGCCTCACGGTCCCAAATCTCAATGAACTTGCCGGTCGATTGCAGAACAATCTCTTTCGCTTTTGCAAGCACCGCTTTCTGCTCGGGCGGCACCAGAAGACGGTCGTTCGAGTCGAGCTCGATGATGTTGCCTTCGGTCATCTTGCGGAGCACATTGCGCTGCTGTAGGTTGTAGGAATTGAGATTTTCCTGGAGCTTTTCCACTTCGTCCCTGAAACTGGCGTAAGTCCACAGCTCTAAGCACTGGGCAAAGACACTCTGGCGTATCACAAAACGACCGTCGTCGGTCTCCAACTGCCTCTTGAGGGCAATTGGGAACTTGAAGCGACCGTTCGAGTCCACCTTACAGTATTCTTTTCCAATGATTAAGGCCATGTTTACCTACTATTTTTCAGGTTGTAAAATTACGAAGAAATTTCCATTTACTGCCAAAAAAATCCAAATTTATTTTTTTTTAACCATTTTTTGTTGTTCATAACCCTAAACGCAGAAAACGCGAAAAAGTTTCATTTTTATTGAAAATAATTTACAACCCACTGACGTACTGCACATTCCAGGCACTCGGCAACGCCCTGGCGTGTGGGGCGCGGCGCCACGGCGCCGCGCCCCACAGTGTTGAAAACTTTTCCCTACGCATATCATGAACACGAAACACCGCCAACCGGACCCGAAGCGTCGGCGCGGCGGCCGCATCACTCCCACGGCGATTAGTGTTTGCCGAGAGAAAAACCATGCCTTTTCGCGGCCGGGACGCGCACATTCACTTTCGTCCCAAAGCAGGAAAAAGGTATGCTCTTCTTCTGCCGTTGTACGATACATGTACGATATATGTACGATACTTGTACGATTGCCAATCGTACAAATATCGTACATATATCGTACATGTATCGTACAACGGGTGAAGGGGTGCAGACGAAGAGCTGATTTTTGAGTGGGTTACAAAAAGGCGTTTTTTACCCCCTGCCCAGAGGGTGCGGCGGTCTGCTTTTTATATAAACTTGCGCAAGGCCAATTCCACCCCAACCGCCGACATGGCCGACTGCGAAAAAAAAAACATTTTGCCATGTCGGAATTTCTATGTATCTTTGCACATTCAAACCTCGGGAAATATTAACAAACAAATACAAGTAATACAATGAAAATTCGTACATTAATTGCAACGATTGCGCTCGCCCTGATGCTGCCCACCGCAGCACGCGCCGACGAGGGCATGTGGCTTCTTTCGCTCATCGGCAAAAACTACGCCGACATGCAGAAAGCCGGCCTCAAACTGACTCCGGAAGACATCTACAGCATCAACCAAAGCTGCCTGAAGGATGCCATTGTGGGCCTCGGCAACGAGGGTTCGCCGTTCTGGCACTTCTGCACCGGCGAGATTATCAGCGACAAAGGCCTGATGAGCACCAACCACCACTGCGGCTACGGCAAGCTGCAGGAGCACTCGACCGTGCAGCACGACTACCTGCGCGACGGTTTCTGGGCCTACACCATGGACCAGGAGCTGCCCAACCCCGGCCTGACCGCCTCGATACTGGTGCGCATGGAAGACGTCACCGCCAAGGTGAAGGAAGCGCTGAGCGACGACATGAGCGAGGGTGACCGCGAGGCCGCCATACGCAAGGTTTGCAAGGGCATCGAAGATGACGCCGTGAAAGGCACCAAATATGCCGCACGCGTGAAGCCGATGTTCAACGGCAACCAGTTCTTCCTCTTTGTCCATATCATCTACAAGGATGTGCGCCTCGTGGGTGCTCCGCCTTCGAGCATGGGCAAGTTTGGCGGCGACACCGACAACTGGTCGTGGCCCCGCCACACATGCGACTTCTCGATGTTCCGCATCTACACCGCCCCCGACGGCAGCCCCGCCGCCTACAGCAAGGAGAACGTGCCCCTCACGCCCAAGCACCACCTGCCAGTGAGCGCCGGCGAGCTGAAAGACGGCGACTACGCCATGGTCATGGGCTTCCCCGGCACCACCGACCACTTCCTCACCAGCTACGGCCTCGAAGAGACGATGAACATCACCAACAAGCTGCGCTACGAAATCCGCACCGTGAAGATCAACATCCTGCGCGAAGAGATGGCCGCCAGCCAGGCCACCCGCATCAAATACGCCTCGAAGTATGCCAGCTGCTCGAACTACTGGAAATACAGCAACGAGCAGAACAAGGCCCTGAAGGCCCTGAACACCATGGGTGTGAAGAAGGATGTGGAGAAAGAGTACGCCGACTGGGCACGCCGCCAGGCCGCCCCGAAATACAGCCGCGCCCTTGACCTGATACGCGACGGCTACGCCGCCCGCGCCAGCGTGGAAGAAACCCGCCAGTACCTGCTCGAAGGCATGCTGACCGGCCCCGAAGGCCCGATGTTTGCCGCTCGCCTGGGTCGCAGCTTCAAGCACGACCTGGAGCAGAACCCCAAAGCCGACCTCAGCCGCTACGACGGCTACATCGCCGACTTCTTCAAAGACTACGACGAGAACGTCGACCGCCGACTGACAGCCGCCCTCTTCGGCTACGTCTATGCCCACATGAACGCCGACAAATGCCCCGAATTCCTCAAAGCCGCCCAGAAGAAATACAAAGGCAACTGGGAGAAATACGTGGCCGACCTCTATGGCAAGAGCGCCTTCGCCAACCAGGAAGCCCTCGGCAAACTGATGCAGAAACCCAGCGTCAAGCAAATCGACAAAGACCCGCTGTTCCAGGCCGGCATGGGCGCACTGGAAGCCTACATGGCCCTGAACGAGGACCTCTCGCAGGAGAAAGAAGAGAACCTGCAGCGCGGCATACGCGACTTCACCGACGGCATACTGCAGATCAACGACGGGCGCAAGCTGATGTCGCCCGACGCCAACTCGACCATCCGTCTCACCTACGGCAACGTGATGAGCTACGACCCGCGCGACGGCGTGAGCTACCACCACTACACCACCCTGAAGGGCGTGATTGAGAAAGAAGACCCGGACAACAGCGAGTTCAACGTGCCCGAACGCCTGAAGAAACTCTACAACGAAAAGAACTACGGCTCGTATGCCGACAAGAACGGCGAGCTGCCCACCTGCTTCATCACCAACAACGACATCACCGGCGGCAACAGCGGCTCGCCCGTCATCAACGCCAAAGGCGTGCTGATAGGCCTGGCCTTCGACGGCAACAGCGAGGCCATGAGCGGCGACATCGACTTCGAGGAGAACCTGCAGCGCTGCATCTGCCTCGACAGCCGCTACATGCTCTGGGTCATCGACGTCTACGCCGGCGCCAAGAACCTCATCGAGGAGATGGACATCGTCCGCTAAACACCGACCGAAGCAATGAAACAAGTTCAGAGACAGCAACTGCAGCAGAAGCTATCGCCTCAGCAAATACAGCTGATGCGGCTGCTGCAGTTGCCCGTCACTGACCTTGAGCAAGCCATCAAGGAAGAGATAGAAAAGAACCCCCTGCTCGACGCCGAGATGCCCGAAGAGGAGCCCCTGCCGACGATGGACCACGACCGGTCGGACTGGGACAGCGACCCCGACGACGACGGCTACGAATTCGACTACCGCGAACACCTGGAGCACGACCCCAACGCCGAACGGCGCGAGTTTGTGGTGAGCGACAGCCGCACCTTCGCCGACCGCCTGACCGAGCAGCTGGCAATGCGCCCGATGAGCGACCGCCAGCAGAAGATAGCCACCGAACTGATAGGCAGCCTCGACGACGCAGGCTACCTGAGCCGCGACCTGGCCCTCATAGCCAACGACCTGGCTTTCCGCCAAGGCATAGAAGCCTCGGAGCACGAGGTGGAAGAGGTGCTGCACGTGGTGCAAAGCCTCGACCCCGCAGGTATCGGCGCGCGCTCGCTGAAAGAATGCCTTGCGCTGCAGCTGGAACGCATGGCCGAAGAAGGCAGCCGCGAACCGGCGCTGCCCACAGCCACAGCGGTCATTGGCCGATGCTTCGACGACTTCGCCGCCCACCGCTACGACCGCATCTGCGCCACCCTGGACATCGACCAGAAAGAGCTGGACGAGGCCGCCGACCTGATACGGCACCTGAACCCCAAGCCGGGGTCGTCGGACAGCGGAAGCGACTCGGCAGCCACATACGTGACGCCCGACATCATTGTGACTCAACACGACGGGCACCTGCAGTTCTACCTCAACGACGGAGGCCTGCCCAGACTGAGCCTCAACGACTACTACACCGACCTGCTTCACGAGATGGAGCAGAACAAGGGCGACAAGGAGACGGTGACGTTCCTGCGCACAAAACAGGCCGATGCACAAGAGTTTATAGACCTGCTGCGCCAACGGCACGACACCATCGAACGCATCATGCGCTACATCGTCAAGCACCAGCGGCGCTTCCTGCTCAGCGGCGACCCCGACGACCTGCAGCCCCTGCGCCAACGCGAAGTGGCCGAGGCCACAGGGCTGGACATCAGCACCGTGAGCCGCATGGCCAACAGCAAATACCTGCAGACTGACTTCGGCACCATACCGCTGAAGGACTGTTTCTCGAAAGGCATGGCTACAGACGACGGCGAGGTGTCGGTGGAGACCGTGAAGCAACGCCTGGCCGACGCCATCGGCGCCGAGGACAAGCACGCCCCGCTGAGCGACGACGCACTGACCAAAATGCTCAACGCCCAAGGGCTGCCGCTGGCACGACGCACGGTGGCCAAATATCGCGAGCAACTGGGCATACCGGTGGCACGCCTGCGCCGCATCATCGTGCTGCTGCTGATACTCACGCTCGGCAGCAAGGCATCGGCACAGATGTCGTACTACGACTCGATTATCAACCTGCGCCTCGAAGCGGCGGCACGCCAGACCGAGAAGGCCAAAGCACCGACCGCAGCAAAGGCCATAAAAGAAACCTCAAAAGCAAAAACAGAGAAAAAAAGCAAGGCCAAAGCCAGACCCGAAGCCGAGTCGAAGAGCGACAAGGCCGAGGTCGAGGCCACCACACCACTTGAAGCGCACATCGTCCCCATGTGGTACGACGCCTTTCCGCAGCACCGTGTGAATCCCATGGGGCGCACCAAGGTGGACCAGCTGCCCGACGAAATCAACCTGCGCCTGGTAGCCGACACCACCGAGTTTTGCTTCCCGGTGCGCAACCGCAAGACGAGCAGCTACGGCTGGCGGTGGAACCGCGGCCACCACGGGGTGGACATAGGGCTGCACACGGGCGACCCCGTGTATGCCGCCTTCAGCGGCACGGTGCGCGTGGCATCGCGCATGGGCGGCTACGGCAACTGCATCGTGATACGCCACCCCAACGGCCTGGAAACACTGTACGGCCACCTGTCGAAAATAAACGTCAAACCAAACCAGCAGGTGGATGTCGGCGAGGTGATAGGCCTCGGCGGCTCGACCGGCAACAGCACAGGCCCGCACCTGCACTTCGAATGCCGCTTCCTGTACCAGACATTCGACCCCGAGTGGATACTCGATTTCAACAACTACTCTCTGCGCACACGCCGCCTGCACCTCGACAAAAGCTACTTCGGCATCAGCAAGCCCCACAAAGGCGAAACCATCGACTACAAAGCCGACCAAAGCATAATAAAGGAACAGCGCAAGAGAAGACAGCAGGCTGCCCACACCAGCAAAGACTTTTAGCAATACCATATATATAATGAAAAAGACCAACCTGTCCGACTACGACCCGACGGCAGTGCCCGACGGCAGCGAATACAAAATCGGCGTAGTGGCCGCCGAATGGAACCCCGAAGTGACCGACGCACTGCTCAAAGGCGCCGTAGACACTCTGAAAGAACACGGCGTGAAAGAAGAGCACCTCAACGTGCGCCGCGTGCCGGGCACCTTCGAACTGACAACAGCAGCCGACATCATGCTCGGCATCTGCAACCTCGACGCCGTAATATGCATCGGCTGCGTAATACAGGGCGAAACCCGCCACTTCGAATTCATCTGCCAGGCCGTGTCGCAAGGGCTTAGCAACGTGGGCATTAAATACGGACGGCCCGTCATCTTCAGCGTGCTGACCACCGACAACATGCAGCAGGCGCTGGACCGCGCCGGCGGCAAACACGGCAACAAAGGCGTGGAAGGCGCCGTCACCGCCCTCAAGATGCTGGCCTTCAAAAATTCGTTATTACCCGACATTCCGTTCTGATGCGAATAGTTTATTTCGGCACACCCGATTTCGCCGTCGAAAGCCTCGACGCCATAATGCATAGCAGCCACGAGGTGGCCGCCGTAGTCACCGTGCCCGACCGGCAGGCCGGCCGCGGACAGAAAATGATATACAGTGCCGTGAAGCAATACGCGCTCGACCACCAGCTGCCGCTGATGCAACCCGAAAAGCTGCGCGACCCCGAATTTCACGAAGCCCTGCGCGCCCTTGAGGCCGACTGCTTCGTGGTGGTAGCATTCCGCATGCTGCCCGAAGTGGTCTGGGCAATGCCACGCTACGGCACCTTCAACCTGCACGCTTCGCTGCTGCCTCGCTATCGCGGCGCGGCACCCATCAACTGGGCAATCATCAACGGCGAGCGCGAAACGGGCGTCACCACATTCATGCTGAACCACCAAATCGACGAAGGTGCCATATTGATGCAGGCACGCACACCGATAGAGCCCACCGACGACGCCGGAAGCCTGCACGACCGACTGGCCGCAATGGGTCGCCGCCTGGTAGTGCAGACGCTCGACAACCTGGCCAGCGGAAGCATAGTGCCTCAACCGCAGCAGGGCACCCCTTGCCCTGCACCAAAGATATTCAAAGACGATTGCCGCATCGATTTCGGACGCACTGCAGCCGAGGTGGTCAACTTCGTGCGCGGACTGTCGCCCTACCCTGCCGCGACCATGACCATGACCAATCCGGACGGCGAAAAAATGGCCTTCAAAATATTCAAAACAGAGGCCGAATTGAGCTCACAACAGCCCGCAGGAACCGTGATTTGTGATGAAAAAAAGGTCCTAAAAATCGCAGTAACAGATGGTTTTGTGAAGATTTTGGAACTGCAAATGGCTGGAAAAAAGCGAAATTTAATTGAAGATTTTCTCAGAGGAAATCATTTATCTGATTGGAAATTAACATATTAAATCGCACCATAAAATATTTTTCAAAAAAATTGAAAAAAAATTTGGTTTGTATTGAAAAAAAGTCATACATTTGCAGCGAGAAATACATAAACATTTTAAAACATTAACATTATGAACAAAACCGAACTTGTTAACGCAATGGCCGCCAAAACCGGCATGACCAAAGTGGCCGCCAAAGAGGCTATGACCGCTTGCTTCGCCACCATCGCTGAGCAGCTGAACAAAGGCGAGAAAGTGAGCCTCATCGGCTTCGGTACCTTCAGCGTGGTCGAGCGCAAAGCCCGCATCGCCAAGAACCCGCAGACCGGCGCTACCGTGAAGGTCGCTGCCAAGAAGGTCGCCAAATTCAAAGCTGGCAGCAACCTCATTGTTGCCAAGAAAGCCGCTGCCAAAAAGAAAAAATAAGCAGCAAAAGGTAATCTAACAAAAAACGGCGGAGCCACAATATGGCTCCGCCGATTTTTTTTTCGTCCAAATTCCTTTTATACACGACCCATAGAGGGTGCATTAAGAAATTTTAACCAAATTATGTTATAAAAAGCAAATAATTTCGTATCTTTGCAAATCATTATCGCAACGAAAGCAAGACGCAATTGCGATACGGAATAAATGATACAGAAGATGATAGGAATGATAGGCAGTGGGAGTTGGGCCACTGCATTGGTCAAAATATTACTGGAAAACGCCGGCCAAAAGATAAATTGGTGGGTGAGGAGCGACGATGTCAGAGAAGGGCTTCTGTCGGAAGGACACAACCCAAAGCGGCTGCCCCATGTACAGCTCGACACATCGCGCCTTAATATAACCAACGACATAGCCGAAGTGGTCAGAAACAGCTCGATACTCTTCCTGGCCATCCCATCGGCATACATAGGCGACACACTGGAACTGCTGTCCAAGAGCGCCTATGCAGGACGCCGTTTCGTTTCGGCGATCAAAGGCGTGATGCCGCGCCGCAAAAAATCGGTCTCAATGTTCCTGGAGCAAACCATCGGAGTGAGTCCGGACGATGTGTGCGTGGTAAGCGGACCAAGCCACGCCGAAGAAGTCGGAGCCGGTATGCCTACATTCCTGACGGTTGCCTCACGCAGCCGCAGTCTCTACGAAGAGGTGGAACACTTGCTGAGTTGCAGCTACATCCACACGCGCCATACCACCGATATCGACGGCGTGGAACGTTGCGGGTTGGGCAAAAACATCTATGCCATAGCCGTCGGCCTATGCCAAGGGCTGGGCTACGGCGACAACCTGAACGCCGTGATGACCACCGCAGCATTCCGCGAGATAAAAGGACTCATAAACCACTGCCTGCCCAATCCGGAGCGCGACATGGACCAGCCATGCTATCTGGGCGACTTGATGGTTACCTGCTGGTCGCGCCACAGCCGCAACCGCCGACTGGGAGAAATGGTGGCGCAAGGATACACCCCCGAACAGGCGTTCGAAGTTATGGGAACCGTGGCCGAGGGCTACTATTCGGTGAAAAACATGCACGAAATATCGCTTCAGATGGGCGTCTATCTCCCGATTGCAGAAACGGTGTACAGGGTGATGTACGAAAACAGCGACCCGCGCATGGAAATCGAAAAACTGATTGCCGATGTTTTCTGAATTCGACGACATAAGGCCCTACACAGACGATGAATTGCCTGAAGCAATGAAACGCATTGCCGAGTGGGATATGCTTCCGCAGATCATGCGGTTCATCTACCCAGACCTCGACACCGACGAGGCAAGGCAACGACTGCTGGCGACAACCAACATACACCAGTTTCAGGCCACATTCATGAACGATGCCATCAGGCGCATCATTCACGAAACCACCGACGGCTTCACCTTTGGCGGGCTGCACCACCTGCGCCGCGGTGTACCCTACACCTTCATAAGCAATCATCGCGACATAACGCTTGACGCCTTCCTGCTGCAGCATGTCCTGATGGAACAGCGAGGCATGACCACACATATCGTCTTCGGCCAAAATCTGTTGGCGATGCCGATAATCGAAGTGCTCTTCCGCAGCAACAAGCTGATACGTATGGAACGCGGCGGGTCTCCACGGGCTTTCTATCGCAGCCTGCAGCATCTATCAGAATATCTGAACAAATTAGTGGTCGAGGACCGGCAATCAGTATGGATCGCGCAAAAAAACGGCCGCGCCAAAGACGGACATGACCAGACTGCACCAGCCATAGTAAAGATGCTCACCCTTGGCGGACACGACGACCCACTCCAGACACTGGAGCGGCTGCACCTTGTGCCCATGAGCATAAGCTACGAATGGGACCCCTGCGATGCGATGAAAGCCGCCGAACTGTTCAACAGCCGCGACGGACACTACACAAAAGCCCCAGATGAGGATGTAAAAAGTGTGGTGAACGGAATAATTGGTTCAAAAGGCAAAGTGCATCTTGAGATTGGCATGCCACTGCGGCCGCGCGACTTGGTACCGGCCAAAGGGGAAGACCTTGCCGAACACGTAGCCGCAGTTCTGAACAACCGCATACAATCCGGATACCGACTGATGTCGACCAACTATGCGGCTCACGCCATGCTGGGCGGCAGAACGATGCCAGGGCGATACACACAGCGCACTATCGACAAGCTGAGAGCACGGGCAGACATGCTCCCCCACCCCGACATGCGACGCATACTGTTGGAAGCCTATGCTGCACCTGTCGAGGCCAAACACTAAACCTCGGCATCGAAAAACCTTTTGTCAAAATTGAGGAGATATACGCGATCTGTAGCTCGCGTGAATGCCGTATACAGCCACCTCAACCAATCGCGATCGAGCGGCATGTCAGGAGGCAGAAAACCTTGGTCGACAATCACGGTTCGCCACTGCCCGCCTTGTGTCTTGTGGCATGTCAACGCATAGGAGAATTTCACCTGCAGAGCATTGTAATATGGATTCTGGCGCATCTCGCGCAGCCGGTCGGCTTTAGTGGGCAGGTCGGCATAGTCTTCCATCACAGATTCATACAGCCGTTGCTGCTCTTCTGCGGTAAGCGACGGCGACTCGCTATATAGCGTTGAGAGCAAAAGCTTGCAATCGCGCGACTGCTCGTCTGGATAGTCCACAAAACGCAATGTTGCGTCGGCAAACCTGAAGCCATACAGTTCTTGAACATTACGCACACTGAGCACCTCGACAATATCGCCGTTGGCTATAAAACCGATTGTGCTGTCGTCGTCAAGCCAGAAATAATTGTTCTTGACAACCATAAGGAAATCACCGGCATTGACCTCCTGCTCGCGAAAGAGAACAGTATTCCGGATGCCTTGATTGAACATGTTGGCCCGCTTGTTACTGCGCGTGAC
The DNA here is from genome assembly GCA_045591485.1 of Bacteroidales bacterium. Classification (GTDB taxonomy): domain Bacteria; phylum Bacteroidota; class Bacteroidia; order Bacteroidales; family P3; genus Colimorpha. Next base: position 30,129 of record JAZNSV010000058.1, read on the forward strand.
CACAACGACGTCCTCGAGGTTTTGGTCACCATACTCCCGATACAACGTCTCCGTCAAATCTTCACCGCGCAGAGATATCACATCGGCAGACGTACTAAACAGGGGAAGCCTGGCTTCGTCATACTCCGTCATCTCGGCTATCTGGCCACGCAGGGCAGTGGCATTGGACAGTATTCCGGAAAAGTTTTGCTGTCGCACAACCTCGGTGAGTTCGTGCGAAAGGACATTCAAGTCGAACATGGAAGACAGATGGCGAGGGTCCAACGCCGGGCTCTCGCTCTGCCCAACAGGCGGCAACTGGGCAGTGTCGCCAATGAGCATCAAACGGCAATGGTTGCCATCGTAGACATAGTCTATCAGGTCTTCCAACAGGCTGTGCCTCGACGATGTTTGCTCAAGCCCTATCATAGAGGCCTCATCCACAATAAAGAGTGTATAGGAATGCTTGTTTATGGCTCGCACCGTGCGCAGCACACCGGCAGCATCGGTGGCCGTCATATATATCTTCTTATGGATGGTATAAGCCTGACGGCCGGAATAGCCGGAAAGCACTTTGGCGGCCCGCCCAGTTGGTGCCAGCAACAGCGAATTGACTCTCAACTGCGGCAGCGTCTGGATTAGGGCCGACACAAGTGAAGTCTTGCCCGTGCCTGCATAGCCACGCAGAAGCATGGCAGAACGAGGATCGGCATCAAAAAGGAAACGTGCCATCATGGCACAAGCAACCCGCTGCCCACATGTTGGAACATGCGGGAAGCGGGATAGTATGAGTTTGGCAACCGACTGTTCTACGTCAGCCACAGCATGCTACTCAGCAATGGGAGTGGCAGTGCTGGCAGGCTGCTGCTGCATCGGAGTCAGGTCGTTATTGGCCGTCACCTCCGTGTGCATCGGGTCTACACTGGCGCTGCGCGGAATGGCAATCGTGGCAAGAATGCTGAAAACCATAAGAGCAGCGGCAAGTGCCCATGTAGCCTTCTCGAGGAAGTCTGTAGTCTGGCGGACACCCATCACCTGGGTCGGAGCCGAGAAATTGGCAGCCAGACCGCCACCTTTAGAGTTCTGAATCAGCACAATTGCTGCGAGAATCACGCAGACGAGGATAATCAGGATTACTAAAAAAATGTACATCTCTTTTAATAATAGGTTATTTGTTGTTTATTAATGATTCCAATCGTTCAATTCGGGGTGCAAAAATACTACTTTTTTCGGGATTGTGTGCCAAAAGATTTTTATAAATTGCCATCGCCTTATCGTACTTGCCCTGCTTTTCAAGTATAACTGCAAGAGTTTCAGTCCCCAAAGACTCGTCGGCACGCAGGCTTTTTTTATCATCCGTTGCAGCCGGCGCATCGGTCGAAACAGCTCTCTGCATATCTTCTGCAGGACCTGCCTGAAGGAAATTCGAGAGAATTACACTCTTCGGAGCAGTCTTGAACGACACCTCCTGGTAGGTGTTGATTTCGGACAGGATATCGAACGACGGATCATCGACAGTCGACATAGTCGCACGGCCGAGCAGAGTGTCTACCACATTGGCATCGGACACCGACAGCGCAACGGCACGACGCTGGACGGGGGTGTCGTAATGATAGGCATGGTCGGCCAAAAGGGCCAAAAGGCTCACAACCGACGAAAAGGGATACTTTGCCTGCACGGCCCGCAACCACGCACGATCCTGCGAGCTGAACTTGGCAGGCTTGCCAACAATGTCTATAAACTGCTTTTTATCCATTACGATAGCCTCTTGATTTTTCGCTCAATTAACAAATTTTTACACTCCAATTTGGATTTGCAAATGTACAAATTATTTTTGAATTAGAAAAAGAAGAATTTATTTCACAATCATTATCCGTTGTTTATCAGTAATTTGCACCATAAAAAGTTTTTTGACGAATAATTTTTTGCCGTCAATTAAAAAAATTTATGTAATTTTGCAAACTCAAATTTGTGAAAATCTGAGACAAAAATACCGCAGAAAATAAACAATAAAATATCGTACGAATTATGAAGAGAACATTTCAACCCTCGCTGAGAAAGAGAGCCAACAAGCACGGTTTCCGCAAGAGAATGTCTACCGCCAATGGTAGAAAAGTGCTGGCCGCCCGCCGTCGCAAAGGCAGAAAAAGACTGACCGTCTCTGACGAGAGATAGTCATGCGTACCATAGTTTAGCTATGGCCAACAAACAATGCAAGTAAAAAGAAGTATCCGACAAGGCTACTTCTTTTTTTGTTTATATAGACATAAAACAACGCATATATGAGCAGACGCAACAAAGAACTACCTATACTTGAGCGTGTGACCATCACCGACGCCGGCGCCGAGGGCATGGCCCTTGCCCGTGTCGACGGCTTGGTGGTGTTCGTACCTTTTGTGGTACCGGGCGACGTGGTCGACATACAGCTATACAAAAAGAAAAAGAACTATGCCGAAGGCCGTGCCGTGCGGTTCCACGAGCGGTCGGCGCTGCGCGTCGACGCCGTATGCCCGCACTTCGGCGTGTGCGGCGGATGCAAATGGCAGACCATGGACTACGGAGCCCAACTGGAAGCCAAACAGCGGCAAGTGCGCGACAATCTGGAGCGACTCGGCAACGTAGACTGCTCACAGATGCGGCCCATCTGCGGCTCTGAGCAGATATATTTCTACCGCAACAAGCTGGAGTTCACCTTCTCCAACCGCATGTGGCGCACAGCCGAACAGATGGCATCGCCCGACGGCGAGCCCTCGTGGGGTGCACTCGGATTCCATATTCCGCAGATGTTCGACAAAGTGCTGCACATAGAGCACTGCGCACTTCAGCAAGACCCAAGCAACGCCATCCGTCTGGCTGTGAGAGACTATGCCATGGCAAACGGACTCGAACCATACGACATACGCAACCACACCGGATTCCTGCGCAACCTGATACCCCGCTGCAGCACACTCGGCCACTGGATGGTCATAGTCGTTGTGGCGCATGACGACAACGCGCGTCTTTTCCCACTGCTCGACATGCTGGCCGAACGCTTCCCGCAAATCACATCGCTGCAATATATCATAAACAGCAAGATGAACGACTCATACGGCGACCTCGACGTACACACGTACCGGGGCGAAGACCACATCGAGGAGGAAATGGAAGGCTACAACGGAGGCAAAGCTCTGAGATTTATCATCAACCCCAAGTCGTTCTATCAAACCAACTCGCGCCAGGCGCAACGCCTCTACAGTTTCGTGGCCGAACTGGCCGAACTGCGGCCCACCGACACACTCTACGACCTCTATACCGGCACCGGCACCATCGCGCTCTTCCTGGCCGACAAGGTGCGCCACGTGGTAGGCATCGAATATGTCGAGGAAGCCATCGCCGACGCACGCATCAACGCCGAGCGCAACGGATTTGGCAACACAACCTTCTATGCGGGCGACATGGCCAAAGTGCTCACCCCTGAATTCATTGCCGCCAACGGGCGCCCGGATGTCGTGGTGACCGATCCGCCACGCGCCGGCATGCACGAGAAGGTGGTGGAGCAACTGCTCGCCGCCGCACCGCGCAAGATAGTCTACGTCAGCTGCAATCCGGCTACCCAGGCACGCGACCTGCAGATGCTTGCCGAACGCTACGAAGTTCGCCGCATACAGCCTGTAGACATGTTCCCCCACACACAACATGTAGAGAACATAGCCGAGCTGGTACTGAAACAACCGTGACGTTAAACAAAAGTTAAAAAAATCCAAAATTTGCATTTTTTTAACGAAAAATCCGCCATTCAAAAAAAAAGTGTTATCTTTGCACGTTGTTCTGTCAGCACACAAATACTGTGCAAAACAAGGCAACACCCTAAAATTTAGAGACATAAACAAAGATAATAATAAATAAAAAATACAACTGAACAAGATGAAAAAAGTATTATTGAGTCTGTTTACGGCTATTGTATGCTTGCCTATGGCTATCGGCCAGATCAACGCTGGACACACCGTCAAACACATTGAAGCAAGTGGTTGCGGCTCGTTCACATGGGACAAAAACGGTATGACCTACACTACCGACACATCCGTTGCCGTCACCATCGGCGACACGATCTTTGTCCTCGACTACACCCTCGACACCATTACCGTCAAATACGACACCACCAATGTCGTAACCCTCAATGGTGTATGCGGTGCAAAATGGCACGATACCCTTTTCACCACATCCGGCACCTACGACAAGACATTCCATCTGGCCAACGGCTGCGACAGTGTCTATCGCATCGCCGTCAACCTGACCGATACCACCGGTAGCGGCACCATGCATGACACGCTGACCGTCACGGCTTGCGACAAATACGTTGCACCCTGGGGCGACACCATCGATGTCTCGTGCGACACAGCCCATACCGGCTACGACAGCGTCAGCTTCTGCTCCGCTTCCACATTGGTTCATCTGACCATCAAGCCCAGCTACTATCAGGCACTCGACACCTCCGATGTCACCGCTGGCTGCTCCTACACCTTCAACGGCGTCACCTACAGAGACACCAACGTTGTCCACACCGACACCCTGCAGAGCGCCTATGGCTGCGACAGCGTTGCCGCCATCCGCATCATCAGCTACAGCGGTCGTCATCTCGACACCGTCGTGGTCAAAGGTTGCGGTCGCTACACTTGGGATGTCAACGAAGAGACCTACGCAGAAGAAGGTATCTACTCCGACACCACCATCAATGCAGACAGCACCTGCACCACCATCTCGACCCTCAACCTCACCTTTGGCGACGACTACGACACCATCATAGCCAACAAGTGCGCCTCGCACAGCCAGGTCTTCCGCGCCCGCAACGGTCTGAGCTCGCAGAGCTACACCTTCACCGTCACCGAGAGCGGCACCTACACCACCGACACCAGCTACACCGACACCCTCTTCCCCGATGCCAACCTCTACTCGCTCAACATCCTGACCGGATGCATCACCCACCACACTCTGATTGCCACCATCATGGAGCCCGAGCAGCGCATCGACCCCGTTGTCGACACCTTCGCCTGCAACAGCTTCACCTTCCGTGTCGGTTCCAAGCGCATCACCCTGACCGACGATGCCGACACCACCCTCGTCTACTCGCGCCACAACGCCCCCACTCCTGAGCAGTGCTACGACGAATACGGTCGCATCATCTTCCACATCCACCGCACCAGCTACTACAACGACACCGTGGCCACCTGCGACAGCTACACCTGGCCCTTCAACGGCAAGACCTACACCAACACTGCCGTCATCATCGACACCGTCAAGGAAACCCTGTACAACCTGCTCGACAGCATTGCCATCGTCGACACCCTCAACAACGACACCACCGGTTATGACTATGTCTACGACACCATCGTCCGCAATGCCAAGAACGAGGCCGGTTGCGACTCGCTTGGCCGTCTGCGCCTGACCATCAATCCCTCGCCCGATATGACCATCGCTGGCGACTGGATGCTCACTCCCGGCCAGCAGACCACCCTCAAGGCCGTCTGCGCCAATCTCCACAGCGGTCTGCGCTACCAGTGGTATAAAGACGGCGTCAGCGCCGGCACCACCGACAGCATCGTGGTCACTGCTCCCGACAACATGAGCAACATCGAAATCAAGCTGACCACCACCACCAATAAGGGGTGCGTCTCCAACAACTGGCTGACCATCACCTCCAACGAGATGGGCATCGAAGACGTCGAGAACGTCGACGTGAACATCTATCCCAACCCCGCCGTCCGCATCGTCAACCTGAGCAGCGACGAGGTGCTGAGCGAGGTCGTCATCTTCAACGCCATCGGCCAGACCGTGGTGCGCCAGAACATCGACGGCAACCAGGCCCAGCTCGACCTTGGCAGCCTTGCCAGCGGCAACTACACGCTCCGCATCGTCGCCGCCAACGGCGAGCAGACCACTCGCAAACTTATAGTCAACAAATAATGACTTACCTTAGCAAAAGAAGCGTTCGGCACAATGGTGCCGGACGCTTTTGTTTATACGTTGCAGCCGTGCTCCTGCTTGCTGACTGCCGCCCTGCCGAAGCCCCCACACGCCTCTACGGCGAAGCGCAGGGCACCTACTACTGCATCAGCTATTTCGACCCGCAACACCGCGACCTGCAGCCACAGGTCGACTCATTGCTTGCCGCCTTCGACCAGTCGGCATCCCTTTGGGTCGACAGTTCGCTGCTGCGCCGCCTCAACGCCAACGAGACCGACAGCGTCGACGCCATCCTGGCCACCCTGCTTGCCCATTCGCAAGACATCTGCAACTACACCGGCGGGGCCTTCGACGTGCGCATAGGACGCGTGGTGCAGGCATGGGGCTTCAGCTTCAAGACCCGCGAAGAGCCCGACAGCGCCACCTTGGCAGGTCTGCTGGCCGCCGCACGCAGCGAGGTGAGCCTCGGCGCCGATGGCCGCCTGCACAAAGAAGACCCCTCCACCGAACTCGACTTCAACGCCATAGCGCAAGGCTATTCCGTAGACCTGCTGGCTGAGATGTTCGACAGCCTCGGCATCAGCAACTACCTTATCGACGTAGGGGGCGAGGTGATCGGTCGCGGCGGCAAACCCGACGGCAGCCCCTGGCGCATCGGCATCGAAGAGCCCGCCAAAGACCGCGACAGCGCCCCGGTGGTGCACACCGCCATCGCGCTGCGCGACTGTTCGGTGGTCACCTCGGGCAGCTACCGCAAATACTATGAGAAAGACGGTCTGCGCTATTCGCACACCATCGACCCCGCCACCGGACGCCCCGTGCAGCACACGCTGCTCAGCGTCTCGGTGGTCGAAGAGAGCGCCTGGCTGGCCGACGCAATGGCCACAGCCTACATGGTCATGGGCTTGGAGCGGGCCAAAGCCTTTATCGAGAGCCACCCCGGCCAGCGGGGCACGGCAGCCGTCTACTTTATCTATCACGACGGCGACGGACTGGCCACCTACGCCACTCCCCAGTTCAAATCATTGCAAACAAGAAACTGACACACGATATGAAATCAATGACAGGCTACGCCAAGGTGCAGAGCACCCTGGGCGACAAAAAAATCAACATCGAAATCAAGACCCTTAACAGCAAACAGCTCGACCTGATAGTGAAGCTTCCGGCCGCCTATCGCAACCGCGAGCTCGACATCCGGGCCATGCTGGCCCGCCTCGAGCGCGGCAAGGTGGAGCTGACCATGAGCGAGGAGAGCGGCAGCAGCGAAGCCATGCTCAACGAAGAGCTGCTGGCAAGCCGCTACACGGCCCTGCAGGGCATTGCCGCGTGGCTTGGAGCCGACACCGACCATCTGCTGGCAAGCCTCGTCGGCAACGCCGACATCTGGAACAGCAGCGCCGAAAGCGACCTGAGCGAAGCCCACTGGCAGACCCTCAGCGCCGACATCGAACGCGCCATAGACGAGACCGACCGCTTCCGCAGCGAGGAAGGTGCCGTGCTGGAACGCGATTTCCACCTGCATGTGGACCTCATCGAGAAGATGCTGGGCCAGATACCGCAATACGAGGCCGAACGCATCGAGACGGCCAAAGAACGCATGCGCCGCATGATGGCCGACGCCGCTATCAAGGATGTGGACCAGAACCGCTTCGAACAGGAACTGATCTACTATCTCGAGAAGCTGGACATCACCGAGGAGAAGGTGCGCCTGCAGAAGCACATCGACTACTTCCGCAAGACGATGGCCGAGGAGCCGAGTTGCGGCAAGAAGTTGGGCTTTATAGCGCAGGAGATGGGCCGCGAAATCAACACCACCGGTTCGAAGGCCAACCACGTGGAGATACAGCGTCTGGTGGTGGTGATGAAAGACGAGCTGGAGAAGATAAAAGAGCAGCTGGGGAATGTGCTGTAGGGGGATTTGGGAAGCACTAGGATAATCTAGGAAGCTCTAGGAAGCTCCAGGAAGCCCTAGGACATCCTAGGAGAACCTAGGATAACCTAGGACAACCTAGAACAACCTAGAACAACCTAAAGCTTCCTGAAACCTAAAGCTTCCTAAAACAACCCAGAGCCTCTAAAAAAAAGCAGAGCGGGCCGCCCGATGGGCGGCCCGCTCTTTTTTTTATGCTTTCCTATTCAGCTTAGCGAACGATGAGTTTCTCGATCTTGCTGAAGGTGCCGTTGGTGACGCGGACAAAGTAGGCGCCACGGGCGAAGCTGCTGAGGTCGATGCTCTGACCCTGCTCGGCATTGAAGTCGCTGTTGTAGACAACGCGGCCGCTCATGTCGATGATGTTGCAGTTGAGCATACCGTCGACGCCGTTGATCTTAACCATGACCTGCGACGAAGCGGGGTTGGGCTGGACGCTGAGGACGCACTCGGTGGCGACATTGTCGATGCCGAGGTTCCACTCCTGCCAGTGACCGGTGGCCTGGAGGTCGTGCGAAGCCTGGATGTCTTCGAACTCGACGACGAAGTAGTTACGCCACAGGACGGGGTTGTCGGTGCGGACGGTGAGGTCCATCACGGTGTCTTCGTGAGCGGAGATGTAGCCGATGGCATCGGGAAGGTTGGTGTTGCCATTAACGATATCGTTGTCGTGGTAGTGGACACCGTCGACGATGATTTCGTCGATGACGCCGTGCTTGCCGGTACCGATGACATAGTAGGTGGTGGAGGAACCCTGGAAGTGCTGTTCGCGCTGGTCGCAGATTTCGCGCTGTTCAGCATTCAGGATGCTGAAGTCGAGCGAATCGTACTGGCTTTCGGGGTCGCAGAGGATCTGGATTTCGTGGGTGGGAATATCGCGGCGGGGACCGACGATGGCGCGGATCATAGGCACAACACCGTCAATGTTGGCAGCGTAGGGGCTGCTCTGCGAGTTGACACCGTCGAAGAGGTAGAGGTCCATGTCGTTGGGAGTGAACTGGAAGTAGCGGTTGGCATAGTTCTCGTCCTGATAGTATCTCACAAAATTGCCTTCGGCGTCGTAGTAGCCGTAGGTGTTGGAGGCGGGGGCGAAGAAACCGTCGGTTTCGAGCTCATAGCCGAGGTAGTAGGAGAGGTTGGGCTCCAGGTAGGGCTGAGCGGGGAAGGGGATGACAACGGCGTTGTAGTCGATGCCGATTTCGCCGGCAGCGTCGACCACCTGCTGAGCGGTACCGTCCTCGTTGAAGTTGGCGTGGTCGTCGGCGCTGACAATAAAGTTGTTGCGGGTGGAGAAACCAGTGGCGACATTGTAGAAGCTGGCACCGTCGCCGGCTTCGTTGAAGATGAGGTTCATGGCAACAGGCTGGATTTCGACATCATCCATACCCTCCCAGTCTTCGGCGTTGGTGGAGGGGATAATCTCGACACCGAGGAGAGCCCAGGGGTTGCCGTTTTCGTCGGTGGGGATTTCGGAACCGGTGGTGTAGCGCAGAGCGAGGGTGTAGCCGGCTTTGCTGTAGTGGAGTTCGTCGCTGGCGGAAGACCAGACGTAGTTGCCGCTACCGGCAGGGCTCTCGGTGAAGGCAAGTTCGTATCTCGAGTCGTTGCCGACGAGGCCGTTGTCGTGGGCCCAGCGGTAACCGTAGATGGTGCCGTCCTCTTCGCTACCGGTGCGGTCGGTGACCATGTAGCGGATGGTGTCCCACTCGAGGGGCTCGGCGCCGTTGCTGGTGGCGGTGGTGGTCACGTAGCGGGCACCGGTGGTCTCGACGGGCAGGTACTTATAGTTGCTGGGGACGCCGGTGGTCTGGTAGTAGTTGCTGTAGCCAAACCAGTAGGTGCTCCAGTTGGTGTCGCCGTCGGCATAGCTGAAGAGGTCGCGCTCGTCGACATAGAGCATCTTCTGCTCAGAGGGGTTGCCGGCATTGAGGCTGCCCTGGGCCTTGTCGATAAGGGTGGTGGTGACGAGTTCGCCATTCTCAGGAGTGACGATGGAGACCTTGGCGTGGATGCCGTTGCGGTTGTTGGTACCGTTGTTGCTGATGTTGGAATACCAAGCCAGGGGGATCTTCATGCCCTGGGGCATGATGCCGTAGGCGCCGTCGGCGTAGCACTCGGTGTACTGTTTCCAACGGTCGGCCGAGCCGCCGACGATGCAGAGGTCGTCGATAGCCCAGAAGTAGCCGTAGGCATCGCCGACATTGCTGTTGCTGAACCAGCGGACGCGCAGCTGGATGTTCTGCTGCTGAACGAGCTCGAGGGGCATGGTGAAGGCGGGACGGAAGGCGGCGTACTCGTTGGTGACGACGTCGATGCCGCGGAGGTTGACCTCCCAGCTCTTCCAGGTGCCGTTGTCGAGCTTATAGTCGATGTAGCAGTGGTCGGAGTTGAACTTGCGGTAGCGCTGGATCATGCAGACATCGAAGATGGCATAGGTGCCGGGGTTGGGGACGGGGGGCAGGGTGAAGGAGGCGTGCTGGCGGATACCGTCGTTCATGTCCTCAAGCATGGCCATGAACATGAAACCATTGTCGCCACCCTGGCTGTAGCGGCCGCACATGTAGGCGCGCAGGGTGGGATAATAATAGTTGGCATAGGTGGCGTAGATAGACTGCTGCTCGGCCTCGAGGGTGGCAGAGTCGGCAATGTAACGGAAGACGGTGGCCTCGCTCTGGCTGGTGTGGGTCTCCAGGGTCTCGTTGCCGTTGATCGAGGTGTTGCCGTGGGCGGTGGTGATGGTGCCGGCGTCACCGTAGATGATGCTATCCACACTCTCAAAGGTGAAGAGTCGGATAGTGTCGCCGTCATCCTTGGTGAAGATGGAAGCCTTGTAGTCAACATTGTTGATCTGATTGGCATTCAGGTTCACCTTGTGATTCTGAGGTGCAAACTTCTGGATCTGGGCAAATGCAGCGGTGGTGCACATAGCCAGTCCGATAACCATTAATGCTTTTTTCATTGTTGTGTGTTTTTTTGATGAGTAATATTTTCGTTTCTTTATTTTTCTACAATATATTCATTTTTAAACTCTTCGGGCCACAATGGGGTACTTTTTCAGTTTTCAATTCGAATGCAAATATAGGCATTTTTTTCCATACGGCAAGTTTTTTTAGTTTTTTTATGATTTTGACCCGTCTCCCGACACGCGGCACTATTAAGTACCGAAGCGAACAAAATACTTGTATCGCTGCCGACAAACAGTAATATTTACGCCGTATATGCGCCTGCTCCGGTAGTGCATATCAACGATACTTCAACGATATATCAACGATATATCAACGATCAAAATCGTTGAAATATCGTTGATATATCGTTGGAGTATCGTTGATATGCACTACCGGTATAGAGAATGAGCTGTATTTGAGGGCTTTATGAACATTGACCGATGCAACCCTCAGATGTGCAGTCTTTTATGCGTGCAACAGGATGGTGTTTTTGCGGTATTTTACTGAATTCAAGTTATAAACGCAACACTAAGTGAGTAAATTGTTGACCTGATTGCTGGTGCAAATATAGCAAAAACATTTCATAAGGAGATCTGAAGCCGAATCTTTTTCTTGGACGGTGATTGATGAGGTTGCAGGCACGCTGCACGTCGTCCTGCGAGAGGCTGTCGAAAG
>JAZNSV010000059.1:0-30981 GCA_045591485.1 Bacteroidales bacterium
AAGAAGCTGCTCGTGCAGTAGGCCGCCGCCGACAGACGATACACACAGCAAGACAGGATCCCAGGCCCGCCGCCGCGTGGGCCCGGGATGCCTTTTTTTTGAAGTCGGAGGCCAAGCGGGCTTAGGAAGACAAATAAGGCAGTCAACTCCTTGGCTCACAGAACGACATGGCTACGATCCGACTTAAGAAGCTGCTCGTGCAGTAGGCCGCCGCCGACAGACGATACACACAGCAAGACAGCATCCCAGGCCCGCCGCCGCGTGGGCCCGGGATGCCTTTTTTTTGCCCCCGGCGCAATAAAAGCAGCACGCTGTCGTTACTAAGGGGTAAATATGAATGCACATATATGGACCTGAGCAGCTATTTTGAACCTATAGACACCGGCGTGGTGGACTTCCGTCATGTGGAGTTTCGCACGCTGCTGGGCGACTGCATACGGGCCCACACCGCCGAGGCCGGTTTTCCGGAGCTGGGCGACGCGCGACTGGCCATCGTGGGTGTGGGCGACGGGCGCGGCAGCGTGGACAACCCCGGCTGCGGCGCGGCACCCGACCGCGTGCGCCGCTACCTCTACCGCCTGGCCAGGCCACATGCCTCGACCGATGTGGTGGACCTCGGCAACATAGCCCGTGGCGCCACGCTGCGCGACACCCACTTCGCGGTGATAGAAGCCCTGCACCGCCTGCTCGAACACGGCCTGACGCTCATAGTGCTCGGCGGCGGCGACGACCTCGTGTTTCCCATCTACAAGGCCTACGAGGTGCTGGGCCGCGTGATAAATATCTGCTCCGTCGACTCGCGCTTCAACCTCGAGGGCGGCGACGAGGTGAACAGCAACAACTACCTGCAGCACATCATCCTGCAACAGCCCAACTACCTCTTCGACTACGTCAACATGGGCTACCAGAGCTACTTTGTGGGCGAGGAGATGGTGCAACTGATGGACGAGCTGAAGTTCACCACCCACCGCGTGGGCGAGATACAGATGAATATGGACAATGCCGAGCCGCTGGTGCGCTACAGCGACGTGGTGGCGGTGGACATCAGCGCCGTGCGCCAGAGCGACGCCCCGGCCAACGCCAACCCCTCGCCCCACGGCTTCTACGGCGAGCAGCTGTGCCAGGTGGCACGCTTTGCCGGCATGAGCGACAAGACCTCGACCTTCGGCATCTTCGAGATGGACCCCGCCCTCGACCGCGACGGACAGACGGCACACATGCTGGCCCACGCAGTGTGGTTCTTCATCGAAGGCTTCTACTACCGGCTGGGCGACTTCCCCTACCGCGACAAGCAGTACTACAAGCGCTTCACCGTAGAGCTGCGCGACCACGGCATGGATATCGTCTTCTACAAGAGCATGAAGAGCGACCGCTGGTGGATGGAGGTGCCCTGCGACGACACCGAGCGCCGCGAGCGCTACCTGCGCCACACCCTCATACCCTGCAACTACAGCGACTACCAGCGCGCCATGGAGAACGAGATTCCCGACCTCTGGTGGCACTATTTCAACCGAATAAACGCATAAGCATTATGGACCTGAAATTCAAAGAAAAGATAGATGCCCTGATCAGCGAGGTGGCCGCCGTGCCCGACCTGACCACCAAGGTGGCGGTGCTGAACTACATTCAGCAGGAGAGCGGCTTCCTGCTGTGGCAACTGGAAGACGAGCAGCGCATCGATGAAGACTCACGCGATTTTTGAAGTGGAAAAGAAGGAACAGAAAAAGAACGACCGGGCTGCGCGGACCAACCGCGGCAGGCTTCTTTTTCTTCTCTTCTGCCTTCCGCTTGCCCTTTCACTGACGGCCTGCACCGGCGGCTATTCGTTCACGGGGGCTTCCATTCCGCCCGGAGCGAAGACCATCTCTATAGCCACCTTCCCCAACTATGCCGCCACAGTGAACCCGCAGCTGAGCCAGAAGCTGACCGACGAGCTGACGCAGATGTTCAGCAGCCAGACGCCCCTGAGTGTGGGCGGCGAGGACGGCGACCTGCAGCTGAGCGGCGAGATTACCGGCTACGACACCCGCGCCTCGGCATTGAGCAGCAGCGACGAGGTGAGCATGAACCGACTGACCATCACCGTCAAGGTGCGCTTCGTGAACAAGATAGACCCTGAAGCCGACTTCGAACAACAGTTTTCGCGCTACCGCGACTATGCCGCTTCGCAGGATTTCTCGTCGGTGGAGAGCGGCCTGATGAGCGAGATTGTGACAGAGATATGCGAAGATATCTTCAACAAGGCCGTGGTCAACTGGTAGGCCATCGCGGACGGCAGGCGACAGCGGTGAGCCTCGTGGCAACCATAGTCTACCTGCTGACAATGGACCGCTCGGCTAGCTGGTGGGACTGCGGCGAGTTTATAGCCACAGGCCATCTGCTGCAGGTGGGGCATCCGCCGGGAGCTCCGCTATACCAACTGCTGCAGCACCTGTTCACCCTTCTCTCGTTTGGCAACCCGATGCTGGTGGCACCGCTGAGCAACGCCCTCTCGGCTGTGGCGGCGGGCGCAACGGTGGGATTTCTGTACCTGACCATGCGCGAGATGCGCATCTCGTGGCGCGGTGCACTGGTGGGCGCGACCTGCTATGCGCTGTGCGACACGGTGTGGTTTTCGGCCACAGAGAGCGAGGTCTATGCCCTGGCCATGCTCTTTTGCGCCGCCGACGTGTGGCTGATGCTGCGATGGCGCCAGACGGGCGACGGACGCCTGCAGGTGCTCGCAAGCCTGCTGCTGGGCCTCGGAGTATGCACCCACCTGATGACGCTGCTGGTGACGCCTGCATTGGCGCTGATTTATCTTGACAGAAAGCTGAAAGAAAGAAAAAAGGCAACGGCGGAGGGCAGCCGGGAAGATGCGGCTGGACATAAAAGATTCAGCATCCGGCTTACGACTCTCGCCCTGGCAGTCTTTTTCTTCCTCGTGGGACTGACGCCATACGCCATCATACCCATACGCGCAGCCGCCGGCACACCCATCAACGAGATGAAAGGCAGCTTTGAATCGTACATACGCCGCGAGCAGTACGCCAAGGCGCCCCTATATCCGCGTATGTGGCGCGACCGCGACCGCGAACACTGGCTCGAATGGACCTTCAGTGACCACGGCCTGGCTGCCAACGCCGTGTACTACATCACCTACCAACTGGGCTTTATGTATGGCCGCTACCTGATGTTCAACTTTATAGGCCGCGAAAACGGACATTGGAACATCGTGGTGCTGTATGTGCTGCCGGCCCTGCTGGCCCTGCTTGGGATGGTGCGCCACCGACGGCGCAGCCGATGGGACTTTTGGATTGTGGCAGCCCTCTTTCTGATGGGGGGCATAGTGCTGAACCTGTACCTGAACCATCCATGCTACGAGCCACGCTCGCGCGACTATGTCTATGTGCTCAGCCTCTATGCCCTGGCCGTATGGATAGGCGTAGGGGCCGACGAGATAGGCGGCAAATGGAAAACCATCATTTTGATACTGACGCCGCTGACGCTGCTTGCAGGCAACTGGAGCGACCACGACCGCAGCCGCTGCCATTCGGTGCACGACATAGCCCTCAACCACCTGCAGAGCTGCGACCATGGTGCAGTGCTCATCACCCTGGGCGACAACGACACCTTCCCGCTCTGGTATCTGCAGCAAGTGGAGCGCCGCCGCACCGACGTGGATGTGTACAATGTGGGCCTTACCGGCTGGACAGAGACCATGAACATCATAGCCGAGAGCATGGGAAAGAGGCCGGTCTATTTCTCGCAATACTTCGTAGACCGGTATGCCGACTATTTCGGCAACAGACTGCGGTGCGAAGGCTTCTGCTGGCGCCTGCTGCCTTCGTCAAAGGATGTCGACAACAAGGAGCCCTTGCAGCGGCATATACGCGACTCGATAGAATGGCATATAACGCCGCACGAATATCTGCCTAACGTCAGCCGCAACTTCCTGCGCGACTGGGAGCGCAATACCGGCAGCAATCCACGTCAGAAGTAAAAAAGGAATGCTACTCTATCTGGCCACCAGATTGTTGGTGGTCATGCGCTGCATGTAGCTTTGAATCACGGCCTTCAGGCTGCGGGTCATCTGCGCTTCGAGTTCAGGCTGGGAGCCGAGCAGATTGGTCTGCTGCAACGGGTCGCCGACGTAGTCGTAGAGGGCCGTGGGGGCTGTGCCGTCGAAAAGGAGCACATAGCGCCCAAGCACATACTGGTATATGCCGCTGCTGTAGTTGACAGCCCAAGGACGGTCTTCGCCAAGCAGGTTCTTGCCGAAAGCCACGTAGGGGGCCGGTATGCCCATGAGCGAGAGCAAAGTGGGCATAATGTCAATCTGCTGCGCCACGCCGGGCTGCATGCCTCGCGGCAGGGTGCCGCTGGGATCGAAGATGAGAATGGGGGCCGAGAAGAGGCCCAGCGAGGTGCGATACTCGTCGTGGGCAGTCATATTGGTGTGGTCGGATGTGAGCACGAAGACAGTGTTGCGATACCACGGCTGGCGACTGGCGGTGGCGAAGAAGCGGCGCAAAGCGTTGTCGGTATAGCGTATGCATTTATACATAGGCAGCGGCTGCTCCTCGGGATAGACGTCGCGATACTGCCCGGGTATGTTAAACGGGTGGTGCGAGCTGGCAGTGAATACCGCCGTCATGAAAGGTTCCTGCATGTCGGTCATGGTGAGGGCATAGTACTGCAAGAACGGTTCATCCCAGATGGCCCAAGTGCCGTCGAAATCGGCCTCGCCGCCGAAGCGCTTGTCGGCATCGTATTCGGTGCGCCCGTAGTAGTGCTGGAAGCCAGTGGTGCGGGCGAAAGCCTGGAAACCCATAGAGCCGTTTTCAGCACCATGGAAAAAAGCTGTGCTGTAGCCTTGTGCGGCAAGGCTGGCAGCCAGGCCGCCGACATCATTGAGCGACGAAGTGGTGAGGAAGAACGGCTCGACAAACATCGGTATCGAAGAGAGTATGGACGGCATGCCGTCGATGCTCTTGCGGCCGTTGGCAAAGGTGTGCTCCCATGTGAGCGAATTTTCCAGAAGCGAGTCGACGAAAGGTGTGAAGCCACGATAGGTGCAGCCGTCGAGGGTACGGTTATAATAGCCTATATATTCGCGCCCGAAGCTTTCGACAATGAGTACCACAACATTGCGGCCATTCAACAGACCCGCAGTGTCGGCAGCGCTGTGCAAGGGTGTGTAGATGCTGTCGAGTTCGGCCTGGGACATATATTGCGGGTCGGCGAAGGGGGTCTTGCCAGCGGTGCGGATGATGGAGAAGGGCGTGTTGAGCACTATGGCGGCCTCGGCGGGTGTGTTGACGTATTGATTGGCGTTGCTGATGGTGATGGGACGCACGGCTTTGGTGAATCCGCCGCGCATGGCGCCGATGCTGAGTGCGGTCATGACTGCCAAGGCAACAGACTGCACCACATAGTAGCGCCAGAGCGGGCGCTGGGGCCTGCTGCCGGGCTTGACGTATAGGAAATACATTGTCAGCAGCAACACCACACCAAGAACCAGCAGATACCAGTGGCGCCCTAATTCGACAAAGAAGATGCTCCCGAGGTTACCCTCGTTGGAGAATTCGCTGAAGAACGACCATGTGGTGCGTCGACCGGTGTATTGCGAATATACGGCATCGGCCAGGTTGGCGCTGAGGCCCACGGTGTTGACCACAAGAAAGTGCACCTTGCACATGGTGTGCCACCAAGGGCGCTCCTTGACATGGAGCGGCAACAGCATCAGGATAATCCAAAGGGCGTTGGTGTAGAATATGGCCGACGAGTCGAAGCGCAGGCTGCCGCGAAGCACCTCGGCGGTGGAGAGGGCATCCCACGTTGGAGCAAAAAGGCTCCAGTTTTCCATGATATAGGCCCACCGGGTGATCATGTAGACCGCATATACGATGGCGAGGTTGGCCACGACGGCCAGAATGTTGCCAAACAAATTGTTGCTGCTGGGCTTCATTGCTTCAGAATTGGAAATAGATGAAAGGCTGCAGGTCGGCGGTGACAAACTGGTAGAGGATAAAGGCAGTCAGCACCACCACCACGACGCTCATGAGCCAGAGCGGCATCTGGGCAAACCACAGGCGGTAGCGGCGCTTGAAACGCGTGGGGAGCCAATGGATAGCCATGCCGATGGCAAAGATGAGGAATGCTCCCCAGTAGTGGCCTATGATTTCAGGTATCTGGGCCAGATTCCAATGGCCGCCGATTTGTCCCACCATGAGCGAGGCTGTGATCCACGCCACCTCGTTGGCTTCGGCCGGATCGAGGTTGGAACCACTACGGAAGAAGAGACGTGTGAACGAGATGAAGACGAAGGTGAGCAAGGTGCTCCAAACGACCCAGAGACGCTTGGTGCCGCGGGCGGTCTGGGGCAGCAAGTGCAGGGTGGTGTAGCCGATGAGGCAGACCAGACTGATAAAATGCAGCATAGAGAGCAGCGGCGTGGGAAAAATGGCCTTCAGTATGAGCAAAAGCAGAGTGGTGACAATAAGGGTGAAGATGTGGGTTATCCATCCCTGTTTGTGCCACCATTTATAAACCAAGATGCCCAAGCCGTTGAGTCCGCCCCAGGTGATAAAGTTGAAAGACGAGCCATGCCACATGCCGCCGAGAAGCATGGTGTCCATATTGTTGACATTGGTGCCCAGGGTGCGGCGGTGTTGCGGACGGAAAAAGTAGAGTGCAAGAATAACCAGCACGACGAGTGCTGCTGCAATGGCGAAAGCCAAATTATGCAGACGGAAAGCCGCTATGAAAAGGATGGCAGAAAGAATGAAATAGGAGAGAAATCCCGACGTGCGGTTGCCGCCCAGCGGTATGTAGAGGTAGTCGCGCAGCCAATGAGAAAGCGAGATATGCCAGCGACGCCAGAAGTCGGTGGGGTTGGTGGCCTTGTAGGGCGAGTTGAAGTTGAGCGGCAGATAGAAGCCCATGAGCATGGCTACGCCGATAGCGATGTCGGTATAGCCAGAGAAATCGGCATAGACCTGAAGCGAATAGAGCATCAGGGCCGAGAAGTTTTCGAAGGGCGTGTAGAGCGATGGATTGTCGAAGACCCGGTCTACGAAGTTAACGGCCAGATAGTCGCTCAGCACCAGCTTCTTCACCAAGCCGTTGAGAATCCAGAATATGGCGATGCCGAACTGACGCCGCCCGAGAAAGAACGGCTTGTAAAGCTGCGGTACAAACTGGTCGGCACGAAGTATGGGGCCGGCTACAAGCTGCGGGAAGAAGGCTGTATAGAAGCCAAAATCGAGCGGGTTGGAGACATGGGCTATCTTGCGGCGATACACGTCCACGATATAGCTAATGTTCTGGAAGGTGAAGAATGAGATGCCGACAGGCAACAAAATCACCGATGCGTCGAAACGGTTGGTATTGAAGAGGCTGTTGCCCCAGCGTGCCAGATGGTTGACAACATGAAGGTCGGTGCCGAAGGTAGCATTGTAGATGTCGGTGAAAAAATAGGCGTACTTGAAGTAGCAAAGCACCAGCAGGTTGATGGTGACGCCGATGGCCATCTGCATCTTGCGTCGCGGCTCAGACGCGGTGTGGTCCATTCTGATGCCGAGTATCCACCCAAGAACGGTAGAGAAAATCAGCAGCAGAACAAAAAGGCCAGATGTCTTGTAGTAGAAAAGAAGACTTACAAGGAAGAGGTAACCATTACGGATCACGCGGTGTGTCGGATCCATTTGCCCCGTTTGGCCTTTGGGCTTTCTGCCAGCAATCAGCGCAAAGAAAATATAAACAATAAGGAAGAAGACCCAGAAATGAATCTGGGTGAACAACAGCGGACTCGAGCTATCAAAACTGAACAGCTGTCGGATGAATGTCAGCAGGTCGTTCACTTCCTTACGCTTTTAATGTAGTTGTTATAGGCTTTGATTAGTGAGTTATAGAAAAGGTTGCCAACAAGCTGATAGCCAGCCGTGGTAAAGTGAACACGGTCGGTTTGGGCAAGATCTACCTGCCGCCATAGTTCCATAGAGCGAAGGCCACCCATCACCTCAAACTGATCCCACACAGCACCGTCGGTATCTTTGGCCAACCGATAGAACACCTGGCGCGCCAGCAGACCGTTAGGGTTGACATTGTACCTGCGGCGGCCGATTTTGACATAGCTGTCGTTGTTGGTGATGAAGATAAATGCACAGTCGGGATTGACAGAGCGGATGGAGTCGACCAACGCCAGATAGTTGCGGCGGAAGGCTGCTGTGTCGAATGTTGCCGGCACAGCATCGTTGATACCAATGCCGAAGACAACCACATCGGGACGCAACAGGCGCAGGTCGCGCACAAGATTGCGACAGCGCAGATAGTCGTTGACAGAGGCTCCGTTGACGCCGATGGAATGGTAGCTGAATCCAGGGTTGTTGCTTCCAAGGTAGATACCACTGACGGTGAATTGCTGTCCGCTTCGGCACGGAAGCACTATGGTGAATGTGTCGACCACACGGTCGAGGTTGAAGATATAGCGGTCGGTGCGGTTGTCTATGTACGACGGATATACTTCGCGTCCGCTGATGCGTATGCGCGGCACCACACCATGCTCAGAGTGGCCCAGCAGCACCACCCTCGAGGTGGTATAGCTGACTCTCGGCTCGTTCATCTCTATTTCTATCTCCGTAGGCTCGTTGGCTGCCGTCACAGCTATGCCACACAATCCCAGCGGGTATTTATAGTCTTTGTATACGTTGCGCGTCAGCTGTACCTTCTGTGGGCAATGAACTCGATAGTCGGGCGGGTTGTTGCACTTGGCGGCCGCCGAGTAAGGAAATATCATGCCGCGGGGCCCGACGAGCTTGGGATAGGCTGTCAGCAGGTTGCAACGTATTGTGTTGGTGAGGGTGCCCGCCTGCACATGCGAAGCTCCAATATGCACTATATTGAGGTTGCCCTGTTTCGTTTTGACCATCGTGCGCCAGCGGTTGAAGAAGCCTTTCATCGACGCTGAAGCGGTGTCGTAGTGCAACACATTGGCCCGATAGTTGACAAATTTATACTGCGGCACATCCACGGCCTTGGGCTGAGCCGCAGCCATGAAGCATGCTACAAGTGCGATAAACAGTGTCAGACATCTTTTCATTTGCGCCCCCTTCTTTTTTTGCGACTTCTCTGTGCTTTCTTTTTCTTGGCGGCCTTGGCTTTCTGCGGCTTCACCACGGGCTTCTGCGCCTCGTAGCGTTTTTCAAGCTTGTAGAGTTCGTAGCTGTTGGTCAGCGCTTCCGAAAGCCGGTCGCCCATCAGATCGGCACCTTTCTGCGAGAAATGGATATAGTCTTTGCCAGCCAGACCCTGGCGCGACCAGACAGGCATGGTGTTCCATCCGCCCATGGCATGGTAGATGCTCCAATAGGCGGCATCGTGGGCATTGGCTGTCGCGATGAGGCTGTCTATGAGTACCGGTATCATCGGATAGGTCTGCATCTCGCCCTTGATGCGCTTGCTCATATCGGATGGACCGATGAACAATATCTTGGCATCTGGGCAGCAGCGATGCACGTGGTCGATCTGCTTGCCTATCGACCGGCAGTAGTTCGAAATCTGGTTTGTGTCTTTGAAATACGGCACCGAGTTGCCGCCGAACTGCATAATGATAAGGCCGATATCCATGGTGGAGTAGGCCGCTGTCAGCAGGTCGGCGTTCACCAAGGTGAACTGCTGTCCTGAGCATCCGCGCATCGGAATATTGTCCACTGCCACGCCGCCACTGTCGCTGTCGACCAACACTGCATAGAGGTCGGCGTTGCCGCTCACCTGCATCTTAATGCCGTCGGTGGTGGTGTCTGTTTGCCACCCGACAATACCCACACCCTTTTGCGTGGCTTGGGTCTTATGCTGCTCCTTTTTGTTTTTCAGGTTGGTAAATTCGCAGCTCACCGAACTGCGGTTGTTGCTTATAAGCTGCACACGGTTGAAGCTCTTGGCGCGATTGTCGACTCGGTTTGTATTGGCCGCCTTGACGGTTACAGTGGCGCTGCCGCCTTCGAGACGGAAGCTCTGCATCATCGGGCCGTAGTGGCCGTTGCTCTTCACAGCCAGACTGTCGCCAAACGAGGCCAGGTGTATCAGGTCGCCGTGGTTGCTCTGTCTGACGGTCAGTGTCGGCGTGATGGTCTGGAATGGAAGCATGCCCGGACCGCCACCGCCGAATATTTGCTGCATGTTGGCTCTCAGACGCGATGTCATGTGGTCCATCTCGATCTGCGAGTCGCCGTAGTGCAGCACACGCACGGTGCGTTTCTGGCTCCGAGCCTGCTCTATGTTGGCCCACATGGTGTTGAAGTAGCCGTGTGCGGGCATCCAGAAGCGCAGGTCGCCGCTGTCGACAAGTTTGGTGTAGAAGTCTATCGAGTCCTTGAGGGTCATCTGCTTCGGCGCTGCCGATGCCGTCGTGTCGGCAAGAGCCACAGCCGTGGTGTCTTCCTCCACCAGCGAATGTATCGTCGGGTAGCGCAGATGCAGACCGCCGATGCTGATACCGTCTTCAGGAAATACAAATGCTGCCACAGTGAGTATAGCGATGATGGCAGCCAAAAATATTAGTATGTTGCGAGCCTTCACTTTTTCTCCAGTTTGTTGAGCCGCTCTGCTATTTTTTCAATGTTTCTTACCAGTACCTCCACCTTGCGTCGTTTCGAGGCTTCCATTGCGGGGCTGCCGAATATCTGTACCCCTGACGGCACCGAGTGCGTCACTCCGCTCTGAGCGCCGATGGTCACCTTGTCTCCCACCGTGATATGGCCCACCAGGCCTGCCTGGCCGGCAATGATACACTCCTCGCCCACCTTGCAGCTTCCGGCTATGCCCACCTGCGAGGCCATGGCGGTGTTGCGGCCCACCACAACGTTGTGGGCCACCTGGCACAGGTTGTCCACCTTCACGCCCTGACAGAGACGGGTCGAACCCATCGTGGCACGGTCGACACAGGTGTTGGCTCCCACCTCCACGTTGTCTTCCAGCACCACGTTGCCAATCTGGTCTATCTTGTTCCACGAGCCATCGCCCGTGGGGGCGAAACCGAATCCGTCGGCGCCGATGACGGCTCCGGCATGGATTATACAGTTACGTCCAATCTCCACCCCTTCGTATATCTTCACGCCCGGGTAGATTATGGTGCCGTCGCCGATGGTGCAATTGTCGCCAACCACGGTGTTGGGGTATATCATCACGTTGTCGCCTATCTTCGTGTGGCGTCCAATCACGGCATACTGGCCAATATAACAATGCTTTCCAACCTTGCTGCCGCGGCCGACACTGCTCTTCCACGAGCGTCCGCGCGGTGGCTTGGTGCGTTCGTTGAAGGTGTGCAGTAGCAGTGCCACAGCCATGTAGGGGTTGTCGACGCGTATCAGCGTCGAGCCTATGGGCTGCTCCGGGACAAAGTCCTTGCGCACAATGACTATCGATGCCTGTTGCTCGTAGATATAGTGAGTATATTTCGGGTTGCCCAGGAAGGTGATTCCGCCTTCGCATCCCTCTTCAATCTTGCAAGGCTTCCACACCTTGACGTTCTCGTCGCCCTCAATGGTGCCGTGTACCTTGTGAGCCAGTTCTTTTGCTGTCAGTTGCATGTCGGTTCAATCTTCGAATTCGATGATGCCTCGCTGGTGGATTATCTGCATGTTTTCCATGCGTTGATCGCTTGTAAAGCCGTCGCCTATCGTCACGCGGTTGCCATTTTTGGCACGCACCGTGTGTTCGGAGTAGATGCGGTCTTCCGAGGCATCCCAGATGAGGTCTTGCAGATAGATGGTGTCGCCGTTGACGTAGTCAATAACCACCACGCTGTCGGTGGCTTCCATCACGTCGCGGTCGTCGAGCGACACCGCATGTCCGGCTTCGATGCTGGTCTTCAGCCTGCTGTCGTCGCCATACATGCGCAGCTGCACGCGCCGGTCGGCTGTGCCGCTGTACACTGTCTTTGGACGTGGTTTTTCGTATTTCTGTATAAGCGGTGCGTCAAGCTCTATCTGGAGCTTGGCGCGCTCGCTGCGGCGCACGTGTGCGTCGCGCATCTCTTGTATGGCCGAGTCTGTGCGATCCTGCGGCAGCATGGCCTTGTCGTTGTGGCATGCTGCCGCCAGAATCGTCAGCGGTACAAGTATGGCTATGTGTTGCCGCTTCACTTATCGGGTTCTAACGATGGTGCTGACTCCAATCCATCCCGGCACGGTGAAGCTCTTGCCGTTCTCCAGACCAGCCATGAAGGCGTCGGCCTTGGTGGGATAGTGGGCGGCGTAGGTGCTGATGCTCTTGTTGCAGGCATCGACATTGGCTTCCGAGGGGTCGACGCTCTTGGCGCGGTTCAGGGCGTCGACGGCGGCCCAGTAGGCGCTCTTGCCACCGATGTTGTCCTCGCTGGCGCTCGACACACTCGAAGCGTAGAGCATGGCAATCATGCGGTAGGGGTCGCCCTTGGTGACGTCGGCGGCTGCGGCGGCATTGAACGAGGCACGGGCGGCGCTGTAGCTCTTAAGGTTGAATTGTGCCGTGCCGATGAGCATATAGACTTTGTATTTGTCTTTGGCATCGACTCCGGGCAGTGCGTCGTTGAGGTACTTGACTGCATCGGAGAACTGCTTCTTCGAGATGCACATCTGACCCATGCGAATGGCGGTGGTGGGACTGGGCTCGAGGCGGTAGAGGTTCTCTGTGGCGCGGAAGAAAAGCTCTTCTTCTGTGCATCCCTTGCGCATCATGATGCCGGTGATTTTTTTCAGCAGTTCGACGTTTTCGGGGTCGGCCTCGAATTTCTTGCCGTAGATTTCCACCAGCTGGTCGCAGCTGGCGTAGGGCGAGAAGGCGGCCTCGACGCCGGCTATGTAGCCGCGGATGGTGGCGGCCTTCACGCTGTCGGCGGCGTTTCTCTGCAGCTCGTCTTCGAGCAGGTCGCTGGCTATGTCGTAGTTGTCGACCACCAGGGTGGGCTCGGCGTAGCCGGCGCGCACATAGTTGATAGTGGCCTCCATGTATTTCACCAGATAGCCGGCCTCAAGGTCTTCGCCGCCGATTTTCACGGCTTCGGAATAGAGGGCGTAGTAGCGCTGCAGTCCTTCTTCTTTCAGTATCTCCTCAAGTTCGTTGGCTTTCCTGGCGGTGTATTTGGCAGCCTCGCCGTAGGTGGCTATACGCTTGTCGTACGTGGCCATCAGCTCCTCGATGTAGGCATCGCGCTCCTCTTTGGTGGCGGCCTTGGCAATCTTCACTTTCAGGATGTTGGGACCGTTGATGTAGAGGTTCTTGCTCTGCTTCGGACATTTGGCCACAACGGTCTGCCAGTAGGGGTAGGCCTCTTCAAGGTAGCGGACGTCCTTGCTGGCTTTGTATTGTTTCACGTTCTCTTGGTAGAGCGACACCGATTCCAGTGTGGCCTGCATTGTTTCGTCGTCGCAACCCCAGTCGCGGGTCTGGGCCGCGGCGGGCAGGATGGCTGCCGAAAGCAGCATTCCGATCGTCAATGTTCTGAGTGTTTTCATTGTTATCTGTGTTTTTTGTTTATTCGTTGTTTTCAGTTTAGTATGCCACAGGGGCGTTTTATTGCTTTTTTAGTTGTATTTGCGTTGTGTGAACCAGCGCTCGCAGCTGCTGACGGCTATGCCGAATGTCAGACAGTCGCGGCGCAGTATGTCTATGTCGCCCATGCTGCTGTAGGCCATGCTGAGGGTGAGCAGCGAGCGGCCTTTGCGCATCGGCAGGCTGATGCCGGCGCCCACGCCCCACGAGTCGAACTTCTGCTCGCTGCCGCCGACGGTCAGACGCATGACGCCCTGCTCCATGTGTGCGCCCACGCTCCAGCTTATGCGGCCCCAGTAGGACGAGGCGTCCATGTCGCCCATGCGTTCCAGCCCCACAGCATAGCGGCCCGTGGGCCCGTAGGCTATGGCGCTGGTGCCGAAGACGGTGTGGGCCGAGTCTTCGGTATAGCGCAGTCCGCTCCATGAGGCGAAAGTGGCGTCTACAGAAAGCTGCCAGCGTCGGTCGTACTGCAGGCTCAGGCCTACGCCCACTGTTTGCGGCTGTTCCAGGCGGCTGCTGAATTCGGCCTCCTCGCCGCGTGCGGGGAAGATGGTGTCTATCAGGCTTTCGTCGCTGCTGGCGTAGGTGTAGATGAGAGCCATATCGCCAACCTTGAGGTCCATATACGGCTTGTAGGTCAGGCCTATGCCGAGCGTCGTCTTCTCGCCAAGCTTCTGCCACATCTGCATGCCGAAGTCGAGCACCACGTTGCTCACCTTGGTGCGTTTGTAGCGACGCGAGTTGATGTAGTAGGTAGTGTCGTTGCCCATGAAGCGGTAGCTGATGGCGCGCTCAATGCGGCCCGTGAGATAGCTCACGTTGAATCCTGCCTGCAGGCGGGTGCTCTTGCCGGCGGGTATGTTGAAAGCCGAGCCCAAAAACACCTGGTTCACACCGCCGGTGCCGTCGTAGATGGTCTTCATGGTGCCATAGCCGTCGCCAGTCTGTGCCGACACCGACGAATAGTCCATCGTGCTGTAGGGCATCAGTCCGGCGCCCACCTTCCACCATTTGGTGACGGGCAGGCCGATGGCCAGGTAGCCCAGGTTGCCGTCGGCGTCGCGCTGGCTCTTGTCGCCGTTGCGCAGACGACTGGTCTGCACGTTGAGCCCCATGTCGAACACGAAGCTCTCTGTCTGTATGCCGGCATACGAGGCCGGGTTGAAGGGGTTGATGTAGTTGTTGCCCGAAAGGGTGATGATGGCACCCGAGCGTTGCGCCAGGGGCATGGTGTAGGGCTGGTCGCTCACGCCGACGCCGAACTGCGACAGCGGCATATTGAAGCCGTTCTGCGCCCATCCGTTGCCCACCAAACCTATCAGGCCGGTCAGAATCAATAGAAAACGTTTATTTGTCATTGTATTTCAGTATCTCGTTCATTCCAATCATTGTCAGCTGCGGCTGCAGCTCCCACGCCATGCCGTCAGAGGCAATGCGTCCGGCGTCGCCGCCGGTGAGCATCACACCCAGCGAGGGGCATTTCTCACGATAGGCCGTCACAAAGCCCGCCAGGGCCAGCATCGTGGCGCCAAGCGTACCGGCCACTATGCACTCTTCTGTCGACCGCCCGACAACACAGGCGCGCGTCTGCCGGCCAATCTCCACCAGCGGCAGACGTGCCGTCTGGCTGTGCAAGGCCTGCAGTTGCATGTCGATGCCCGGCATGATGGCGCCGCCCCGGTAGGCGGCATCGCGGCCCACAAAGTCGACCGTGATGCAGGTGCCGGCATCGATGACAAGAGTGTCCGCACCCGGATGCAGCGCCCATGCGCCGCAAGCCGCAGCCACGCGGTCGGGCCCCAGGGTCAGAGGCGTCTTGTAGTCGAGCCGCAAGGGCAAGGGCGTGGCCGGACTCAGCACGGAGAGCTGCGGACGTATGGCGCGGAGCCTCTCCGGCGCCCCGTCGGCGTCGCCGCTGGCGCACACCATCACGCCGTCGGCCCCGGCCACCATGGCGTCGCCGGGCATGCCGTAGGCGTGATCCACAAGTGTCTCACCCTCGAATGCAGCCCACTTCACAGCTGTGTTTCCTATGTCGATTGTCAGGTTCATGTCCTCACTCTGCCTTTTTCTTACCATTGTGGATGTTCATGGCGCGGTCGGGACCCTGTGTGGCGAAGCAGCGTATGGTCTCGCATGCCTCGTCCACCACCGGCTCAAGCGCGGCGCGCTCCTCGTCGTCGAAACGGCCCAACACATAGTCGATCTGATGGCCGCGGCCGAAGTTGTTGCCCACCCCTATGCGCAGACGGCAGTAGGTCTGTGTGCCGAGGGCGGCCTCGATGTCGCCCAGACCGTTGTGACCACCGCCACTGCCCTGCTTCTTCATGCGCATGGTGCCCACCGGAAGCGCTATATCGTCGCTGACTACCAGCAGGTTGGCCAGGTCTATCTTGTCGGCCTGCAGCCAGTACTTCACGGCCTTGCCGCTGAGGTTCATATACGTTGTCGGCTTGATGAGCACCAACGTGCGGCCTTTGTGCCGCACCTCGGTGCGGTAGGCGTGGCGCTCCAGACTCCAGCGCGCGTCGGCGGCTTTGGCCAAAGCATCCACCACCATGAAACCAGCATTGTGGCGCGTGCCTTCGTATTCGGCACCCACATTGCCCAGTCCCACTATGAGATATTTGCTCACCGTCTCTTCTTGTTTATCTTCGCAATCCTTTCTTTTGCAGAAGGATATAAGCCATTTTGGCAGGTTCATTTCTTCAGTTGTAAAGTGCAAAGATACGATTATTTTTACAAACGAGAGCGTTAAAATTGTTTAAATGCCTTCACCGCTGCCGCCAATAGCCATCGCCAAAGCCTCAAAAAGTCCACCTCAAATCAAGCTATAAATGTGCACCGGTAGTGCATATCAACGATACACCACCTATATATCAACGTTATTTCGACGATTGCAATCGTTGATGTATCGTTGATATGCACTACCGGTGCACTATGTGGACGCTTCTGGACCATACCTTTCTCCCCTGTATTGCACAAGATGGTCTCTTTTTTCCGAAAACCGGTGGCCTGTAGGGTCATTTTTCGGATGCGCCAGAGCAAAGGTACGATTTTTTCTTTGTCTGCACAACGCTGAGCTCCAACCATTTGCCACAAGCGGAAAACTTTTTCTGAAGAAA
Organism: Bacteroidales bacterium; assembly: GCA_045591485.1. Classification (GTDB taxonomy): domain Bacteria; phylum Bacteroidota; class Bacteroidia; order Bacteroidales; family P3; genus Colimorpha. Next base: position 16,641 of record JAZNSV010000059.1, read on the forward strand.
AATTCTCACAGTTTGAAAAATATGTGTAACTTTGCAGCGCAAAGGACTTCAAAGAAAATGAAAAACAAGGATGTTTTAAAAGACATTAAGGACATACGCGCGATGATGGAGCGCGGGTCGCGCTTTACGGCCATCAACGGCTGGGGCGTGGTGGCAGTGGGCGTCATGGCCATCGTGGCCGCATGGGTCGCCGCCTCGCTCTTCGGCCAGGAGGGCGCCGGATGGCTCGCCACCCTCTACGGCAACACATCGCTGCTGTGGGCACGCAAGACACAGGTGGCCGTATGCGGCTCGCTGGCACTGGTGGCGGTGTGCGGCTCCACAGTCTTCTTTTCGTCAATGGCCATGGCCCGCCGACGCAACATGCCGTTCGCCTTCGACGCCACTATGCGCCGCCTGGTGTTCAATTTCAGCGTCCCGCTGCTGGCCGGCGGCATTCTCTGCCTGGCCCTCGTGCTGCAGGGCCACTACGGACTGACGTCGTCTATCATGCTCATATTCTACGGCCTGGCGCTGATTAATTGCCACCACTTCTCGCAGCCCGTGCTCGGCTGGCTGGGCTACGCCGAACTGGCCCTCGGACTGGCCGACTGCTTCGTGGCCACCCACGCACTGCTTTTCTGGGGCGTCGGGTTCGGACTGCTGCACATCGTGCTGGGCATCTATTTGATTGTTAACGACCGCCGCTCATGATGGTTTCGCTCATAGGGTTGAACAAGGCTTTCGAGAGCCGCGCGCGCCTCGGCATCATGTCGGTGCTGATGGTCAACGACACCGTCGACTTCGCCACCATGAAGCAGTGGCTCGAACTGACCGACGGCAACCTGGCCAGCCACGCGCGCGCCCTCGAGGATCTGGGATATATCGTGTGCGAAAAGCGCTTCATCGGACGCAAGCCGAACACTTCGTACCGCGCCACCCTCAAAGGACGCGAGGCTTTCCGCGAACACCTCGCCGCCCTCGAACAGTTTGTAAAAGAAGCAAAATGATTATTTTTTGGATACATACTTTGAAACACAAAGTACTCTAATAGTTATAAAATAAGAATATCATGGAAGACAACACACAAGAAAACAGCTCCGCACGCCGCGGACGCAACGGAATCAAACTATTGGTTATCTGCGGACTCTGCATCCTGCTGCTCATCCCGTGGCTCTTCATTCGCAGCATGATCGACGAGCGAGGCAACACCGAGTCGGTGGCCGAACAGGAGGTCTACGACAAGTGGGGCGGTCCGCAGCTGGTGACAGGCCCTTGCATCAAGGTCTATACCGACAAGAACGAGACCTCGTATTCTCTGATGCCCGATGTGCTCGACATTACGGCCGAAGCCACGACGCGCACCCTCAGCCGCGGCATCTACGACTTCACCGTCTACGACGCAGACGTGGTGCTGCGCGGCAGCTTTGCCCTGCCGCCTACCCTCAGCGAGGCTCAGCACCAACGGCTGGCACACAACAGTTGGCGCATGGCGGTTGACCTTAGTTCGTTGAAAGGGCTGACCGACAACCCGACGGTCAGAGTCGGCGGCCACGAGGTGCCGACGGCGGCACTGACCTTCGAAGGCTCGCGCCTGCTGTGGACGGTCGACGTGCAGCCTCTGCTCGACGGCGGCACCATCGAATACGAGATACATCTGCCTCTGCGTGGAGCCAACAGCCTCGATTTCACCCCCATGGGCAACACCACGACGGTGCGGATGCATTCCGACTGCGCCACACCGTCGTTCGGCGGCAACTTCCTGCCGACCGAGCGCGACGTGCGCGGCGACGGCTTCGATGCCGAATGGCGCGTACTGGCTATCAACCGCAGCTTTCCGCAGGTGCTGTCGAAGGACAGCTGGCACATGGTCAACGACAACACCATCGGAGTCGAGCTGCGCCGCCCGGTGGAGCAGTATCAGCAGAACGAACGGGCCGTGAAGTATGCCTTCCTCATCGTGTTGCTCACCTTCGCGGTGGTCTTCTTCGTCGAGGTGCGCCGCGAACAGCCTATTCATCCGGTGCAGTACATGCTTATCGGCATAGCCATCATGCTGTTCTACACCCTTTTGCTCTCGTTCTCCGAGCATCTGTCATTCCTCGTGGCCTATCTCATTGCGTCGGCGATGACAGCCACGATGCTGGGCTGCTACCTGGGAACAATAATGCGGTCGTGGCATGTGGGCATGCTGATAGGAGGCATGCTGGCTGCGCTGTATGCCTTCATCTATGTGCTGCTTCAGATTGAGAGCTATGCCCTGCTGGTTGGCAGCGTCGGATTGTTCGTTGTGCTGGCTGTAGCCATGGCGGCATCACGCAAGATCAACTGGTACCGCTAATGCACGGATTGCTCTCTGCGTCGGTAGGCGCGACAGGTGTAGGTGGCCGTCTGGCGGTCGTAGTCTACGGAGACGATATATCGTTCGTAGATGCGCGCCAACATCCAGTCGGCCACCCTCGCTTCGTCGGTGCTGACGAGCGTCAAGGTGTCGGTGTAGGCTGCCGAGTCGCGGGCGTTGCCGAGCGAGTCGGCACCAATAACGATATGTCCATCGAGGCGTGCCTGATCGAGCAATATAAGCATGGAGGCGACACCTTGGCTGACGTGCGGTTCCGGCCAGTCGCGGGCGTTCTGCCTGCTGTCCGATTCGGACACGCGCGAGGAGCGGTCGGTGCTGCCGTTGCCGTAGCTGATATCGAATCCGGCCTTGTTGTCAAAGTCACCGATGACGTATCCGCCCGGATTGGCGGTGCGGTCGGTCACATAGACGGGTACAAGCATCATTTCGTAGCAACTGCTCAGCATCAGGCATGCCGCGGCAGATATGAATATGGTGAGGTGTTTGTGTTTCATTGTTTGATTAGTTGCAGATGGTGTCGTATAAGGGCTTGCATCTGGCGTTCGTCGGCCGCCTCGACGATGCAGAGCGACTGCCGTCCGGGCATGCAGAAGAGATAGCGTCCGGCACTGTCGGTCCATACCGTGAGCTGGTGTCCGTCAGACGGAATGCCGAATTCTGCCTGCATCCAGTCCCATCCGGTGCTGTCATGGGCTTCGATGGTGACCACGTCGACGGCCACACTGTCGTCGATCACGTAGTCGCGCACAAGACCCACACGCACATCGGAGCGCTGGGCATAGCGCCCATAGAGGCTGTCGCTGGGTGGAGAGGCGGGCCAAAGGTGCCATACCGTGACGGCGCCCAAGGCCAGCACCAAAAGCGCAGCGGTTATTATGAACAAGCGTTTCATCGCGCAGTGAGTATTTCTGTTGCACACGCCACAACCTGTGCGTCGGCGCCGGGCTCGTTGCACACCACCGGCGGCACCTGCCTGGGCGGCAGAACGGCGGCATAGGCCGCAGGTGCCACCAACAGAAGAGCCGCACAGGCTGCACAACTCATTCTGCGCAACGCGGTGCACCATCTGTCGAGGTCGGTCGACATCTCGGCGGCCAGGGCCTCGATATGATGCCTGTCGGCGGTGCGCCGACGGGCCGCCTCGGCGTCAATCATACGCATTAATTCTTCTTCTGTCATATCTCTTTTCTCATCTTTTGTATTATCCTTTGTCGTGCCTGGCTCACGCTCGCGGCCTTGATGCCGAGGTGCCGGGCTATCTCGCTTGCCGTGTATCCGTCGAGTATCATGTCCAGTATGCGACGTTCATGGTCGGTCAGCACAGAGGCCATGTCCTCGATTTCGGCACGCAGGTTGCGGCTTTCGTCCGCCTTGGCCAGGGCTTCGTCCATAGGCACTGTCTCTACCCTGTGGCGGCGGCCGATATGCGAAAAGACGCTGCGGCATTGCAGCCTGACCCATGCCTTCTCCTGCTGCACACCCGTTCCCTCTCGTATGGTCGCCCTCCGTTGCCACATGGCCATCAGCACTTCCTGCATAAGATCGGCGCAGACCGATGCATCGCCCGATGCACGCCACCAACACAGTGCTTTTATAAGCTTTCTGTGGCGCAGCATCATGCGGTCGAAGTCGTCGTATCGAGTCCGTTCTTCTTCCATCGGTTTCACCTGCTGTATACCTAACTAATAACCACCTTCCGGGGTGATTCTATACACAGCCTTGTTTTGATTTAACATCTTTTAACATACCTTAAGTTCAACTCATAAATGCAACGATCTGGTTAGCAGATCACAAACAATATTATCAGCACCACCTGCACCGCCAGCATCAAAGGTATGCCTATAGTGAATTTTCTGTGACGTGTTTTGTGACGGAAGATGTGCATGGCAAGGATGGCGCCGAGGGAGCCTCCGAGGGCGGCAAGAAGCATGAGTGTGGCCTCCGGCGTACGGCGCCGGGCATGCTTGATTCGCTTGCCGCGACGGCGTTTCCTTCCCCTGGTCTTGCGGGTAAGGATTTTGCGTGGAGCAGCTTTGGGGTCGATATTCTCCTCCTTCCACTTGTCGTGACCATAGGATACGAATGTCAGCAGGTTTATGGTCAATAGGTAATGTATGACTACCGACACACTCATTTGATCATATTTTTGCTGCAAAAGTACACTTTTTTTGTCACCTTTGGGAAAATGATTACTTTTGCAAAACGGACGGCAACAGATAAAAAAGGCCGACATCAAAGAAAATCAGATTGATAGAAAACAACAACAAACAATAATTAAAACCAAAAAACTATGTTCTTTCAAGTTTATGGGGCCAATGCCCTTATCCAATGGGGGATGCTGCTGGTGGTACTGGCAGGCCTGATTCTCTGGAACGAATTTGCACGCCGCACCAAGATGGGCGGTGCCATCACATTCTTCGTCATCCCGGTTCTGCTGACAGTCTACTTCGTGGCCATCGCCATCGGTGCCCACAGCGGTGCCGAGTGGGCGCTGAACAACCAGACCCACATCTACATGAACGGCTGGTTCCACTACGCCAAGCTCTATGCCGCCCTCACCGGCTGCATCGGCTTCATGATGATCAAATACAAATGGGGTATCGGCTCCAAGCACTGGTTCAAACCCTTCCCTTTCATCATCGTGGCTATCAATATTCTGATTGCCGTGGTCTCCGACTTCGAGAGCGCCGTCATGGGCTGGAACAAGTGGTGGCTCAGCAGCGAGGGCGTGTGGCTCTTCGGCGGCTGGCACAACGTCTTCAACGGCCTGGCCGGTCTGTTCAACATCTTCTGCATGACCGCCTGGTGGAATGTCTACTCGTCGAAGGACAAGAAGGACATGATCTGGGCCGACATGACGTGGGTCTACATCGTGGTCTACGACATCTGGAACTTCGCCTACACCTACAACTGCCTGCCCACCCACAGCTGGTACTGCGGCATCGCCCTGCTGCTGGCTCCGACGGTGGCTGCCCTGCTGTGGAACCGCGGCGGCTGGATCCAGAACCGCGCCAACACACTGGCCATCTGGTGCATGTTCGCCCAGGTGTTCCCCCTCTTCCAGGAGACCTTCAAGGACGGCCGCCAGTGGTTCAGCTGGGCTGTGCTGCCGGTGCAGTATCCCGACGGCATCGAGACCGTCAAGCAGCTCTATGAGGTGGCCGGTGGCGAAGCCGCCACTGTGGGCACCACAGTCGGCACCGTGGCCGCCAACCCCACGATGATGACCGTCATTAGCGCCCTGGCCTTGGTGACCAACATCATCGCCTTCGGCTACATCATGTACACCGCCAAGAAGCGCCACATCACCCCCTACAAGGAGGACGTCTTCATCAACCAGAAGTACTACAAAGACGCCATGGCCCGCGCCGACGTCGATTAACCGATGCGACCGAATACAAAGGGGGATACCTCAAAAAAGGGTATCCCCCTTTTTTATTATCTCCCGACAGCAACGTATTTCTTCAGCGCTTTGACATAGCTACGGAAGGCTTCGGTGCCTACTGGCGTTATCCGGCAGGCGGTGCGTGGCATCTTGCCTTTGAACCCTTTCTCCACGCTGATGTAGCCCGCCTCCGAGAGTTTGTCGATCTGCACGCTCAGGTTGCCGGAGGTGGCGCCGGTCTGCTCCTTGAGGTAGGTGAAGTCGGCCTCGTCGACACCGACCAGCAGCGACATGATGGCCAGGCGCAGCTCCGAGTGCAGAAGTGGATCCAGTTTCGGCAGCATGGCTTATCGGTATTGACGTTTGACAAGCAAGCCCGTGGCCATCAGCACCACTCCAGCGAAAGTGAAGATGAACATCTGCTCGTAGCCGAGGCCCAGAATGTAGTAGATGGCCAGGCCGCCGATGCCGGTGATGAAGCCAGCAATCTTCATTGTCCAATTCTTCAATGCAACGCCGCAGGCACATTCGGCCAGACCGAAGATGAGGACAAGCTCGGCCGAAAGGCCCGCCATAGAAACCAAGGTTCTTATTATGCTTGTCCCCAGCTTGGAGAAAATAAGGGTGAAGGCGGCCACAGCACAGGAGAAGATGCCAAACGATGTCCAGATGCCCTGCGTGATGCGGCTCACGTCGTTCTGCACATGTGTTTCAGTGTCTTTGCGACTCATCAGTCGTGCCAGCAGGAACCCGACAACGGGCATGGCGAACCACAGACAGCCCCATGCAGGCTTGTCGGTCAGCTTCCATAGTAAATAGACAAGGAGCGAGAAGACCGTCAGCAGTACACCCCACAGGATGTAGTACTTTCCGCTTCGGCGCGTAATCTCGCGTCGACTGCTGTTGAGCGTCTCGGTGATGAGCGACAGGCTCTCTTGGGCCGTCATTTCTTTGTTCTGTTCCATTTTTTTTAATGTTTAATCTGTTCAACATTGTTTAAATTACGTTGTGATGCCTGGCTTTGTTGCGCAACATTTTCAAGAATCACGGTGCAAAGATAAACAAGTTTATGAAATAAACAAGAAATATTTTTAGACTAAACTTGTATATTATTAAAATATAAATCATTGCATATTGAAAAAACATACATTTAGCTTAAGAAAAGAGTGTGTTTTTTGGCAAAAAAAAAGGAGCAGAATAAAGATATTTGGATGTCATTGACCATGCTCGAGAATCCCCACCTCCTGCATCAGGCGACGGTAGTAGGCGGCTTTCTCCTCCAGCTTCATGGGGTAGGCGCGCGAGGAGGAGGGCATGCGCCAAAGACGCATCGGGCGGCCTGCGATTGCAAACTCATTGCAGGCACCCATCTTCGGCACGGGGACGCCGTAGTCGTCGGTGAGTACCGAGAAACTTTTCTGCCCGGTGCAGACGATATCGTGGCACAGCGGCAAGCTGGCCAGCAGGGCGGCGATGTCGGTTCTCTCGACGATTTCGAGGTCTTTGTCCGACGCGTTGCCGCTCAGTCGGCGAACGGCCGTGGCGGTGTCGTAGATGGCAATGCCACGCTCTTCGAGCAATGTTTGAATGTGTGATTGCTTGAATGTGTTAGTGCTTTCGTCCACCAGCCGCTGGCTGTCGCCGAAGAATACCAGTCCGAATATCTCCCACATCTGGTTTGTCCTATTTGGATAGAAGAAGTCCATGCACCAGCGCTTGCGCGGCGGCGGGAAGCTGCCCAGCATCAGCAGACGCGCATTAGCGGGCAGGAAGGGTTGCAGCGGGTGGCGTTCAATCTCCGGCATAACTTCAGTGCATACGGTTGACGGTGCGAATCTTGTCGAGCATCATGGCTACCCAGGCCGAGTCGCCGGGCAGCTGGTAGCGGCAGTTGCCGTCGGCCGAGGGGGTGAACACCGTTTCGGCCTTGGGGGTGAGGCCGACGGTGCCTCGCTCTGACAGCGAGAAGAGCCCGTCACCCTCGACGGCGCCAATCACCGACAGCGGATCCCACATCATCTGGCCCGTGTGGGTGTTGCAGCGCAGGTATACCTGCTTGATGGGGTGTATGTCGGTCCAGTCGATGTCGGCCACGACGGTGTCGGGCACGTACTCGATGATGTCGCCCACCTCGCCGGGCGAGAAGACGATGTCGACCTCGCGGGGCCACAGGCGGAAAAAAGTCTGCGCAAAGTCGGGCCCCACCACCAGGTTGTAGCATGTGCCGAGGGTGTCGCCAAAGGAGCCGCCCTGCATGTAGAGGCATTTGACCTTCTGTCGCACCAGCTCGACGCCGCTGAGGGGCGAATACTCGTCGCCCTTCGACTCGAGCAGCTGCGCCAGGCTGGTGACGAAGCCCACACTGACTATAGTCACCGAATGGTCGGGCTCGGCGGCCAGCAGACGCCGGTAGAGCTGCCACCCGTCGGGATAGGGCGGCATATTGGTGCGGTCGAACATGGGGCTGCCGCCGTCGCCGCACCAGCTGGCCATATCGCGGTAGTCGATCCACACGTAGGGGGTGTCTATGCCCTCTTGCACCAGCCCTATAGGCAGGTCGCCGTGGCCGAAGTAGGTGTTCATCACATCGGCCACTGCGGCGCAATCCTCGCCCTCGCGGTCCACCACCACGCCCAGCAGGCGGCAGCGCCCCTCGTCGTGATAGCGGTAGAGCATCTCCAGGGCGAAGAGGTCGTCGGTCGACGATCCGAGGTCGGTATCGTAGATGACCGCCACCGGCGTGGTAGCGGGCACGTCGGTCTTGTTCTTGGTGCACGACAGCAGCACCATGCACAGGCAAACAAACAGCAGCGTCTTTCTCATGATATAAAACTATTTGGCAAGTATTTCGTTCAGCGCCAGCGCCAACTGGTCGGGGCAGCTGGTGTCTTTCCACCCGCAACGTATGCCCTGCAGGCGGTCGCGCACTTCGGCGGCGGGCATGTCCTCCACCAGGCGGCCTATGCCCTGCAGGTTGCCGTCGCAGCCGCCGAGGTACTGCACGTTGTGTATACGACCTTGGTCGTCGATGTCGAAATCTATCTGCACCGAGCAGGTGCCGTGGGTTTGATAGGTTTGGTGTTGCATGTCGGTGATAGGTGTGTTTGGTGACTATTACTGTACAATGAGGTCGGCCACCGCGCCGCGGGCGGCGCGGACCAGGTCTTGCGGGGCCAGGCAGAACTGCAGGCCGCGCTGCCCGGCGCTGCAGAAGACATGGTCATAATTCATTATGCTTTCGTGGAACCACGTCGGCAGCGCCTTCTTCATGCCTATGGGCGAGCAGCCGCCGCGGATGTAGCCCGTGAGGGGGAGCAGCTCCTTGACGTGTATCATCTCCACCTTCTTGTTGCCCGTCACGCGGGCGGCCTTCTTCAGGTCCACCTCCTCGGCACCTGGTATCACGCAGACGAAGAGGCCGAGCCGGTCGCCCCGTAGCACCAGCGTCTTGAACAGCCGCTCTATGGGCTGCCCCAGCTGCGCGGCGATATGTTCGGCGCCGAGGTCGTTCTCGTCGACCTCGTAGGGGATGAGTTCGTAGGCTATCTTCTGCTGGTCGAGCAGCCGCGCGGCGTTGGTCTTGCTTATCTTCATTTGCGTTGTCCTTTTTATACCACGAAAGCCGCCCGACATGTCGGATGGCTTCCTTTTTCGGTGGAGTAGATGGGACTCGAACCCACTACCTTTTGATTGCGAACCAAATGCTCTACCAGATGAGCTACTACCCCGGGGTTTATTAAAAAAGGGTCGTCAACCTGCGACCCTCTCTTTATTTTGTGGAGTATATCGGAGTCGAACCGATGACCTCTTGCATGCCATGCAAGCGCTCTAGCCTACTGAGCTAATACCCCATTCGTTTCTCTCGAAATCGGGTGCAAAAGTACAACCTTTTTTAGAACTGACCAAATTTATTTTGCATTTTTTTTGTATTTCGTTGATTTACACACCGATTAATTTTCAATCACACGTTCCATGTAAAGCCGTCGAAGGGGTTCATACGGTCGAAAGTCTGTTCTTTTGAGCGCTCCTGCATCTGCTTGATGCGCTTCAGTCCGCGACGCCACAACCTGATATCGAACACCACGAAGACTATGAACAGCACAACGCAGAGACCGCCTACCACAAGGTTCTCCTCGTTGCCGTCGGCAAGGTTGCTCGCCACCATCAGCAGCGCGTCGTAGGTGCCGTGCAGCAGCATCGGGTAGAGGAACGCCTTCCACAGGTGGCGGCGCTTGTTGGCAGGGTCGAACTTGGCCAGCGACACGTAGTAGCCCATCGTGACGGCAAAGAGGAAGTGGGCCGGCACGGCAAGGATGCCGCGCATGAGGGCCGTCGTCATCGGGTCGCCCTCCTGCATCACATATCCTATGTTCTCCACGCAGGCAAAGCCCAGCGAGAGGTAGGCGGCATAAACGATGCCGTCGAAAAACTCGTCGAAATGCGGACTCTTCCAAATGACCAGCAGCAGAAGCAGAAGCTTGCAAAGCTCCTCGCTCGTTCCGGCCACAAGGTAGCCGTTGAAGATGCCGTTGAGCACGGGGAACAGCCCTGCGTCGGGACCGAACGGCATGACCACACCCTCCATCATGGCAGCCGGTATCACGCTCAGGCAGCCGACAAAGAACGTCAGCAGCAACTTGCCGAGCGGCTCGCGCTGGTATTTGTCTTTCTTGTATATGAAGTACAGCAGCACAAGGACTGGCAGTACGGCAGATATAAAGGCTATGTTCATTGCACTATCGTTTGATGGGTGAAAAACGGTGCAAAGATACGACTTTTTTTCAAATCGGCAGAAATACGTTGATACGTCCTGTTGTTGATACGTTGATATGTTGGGACGTCGATATTATCGGGCATACACGAGGTATGCCCCTACGGCGCTTCATTTAACAACCTTTAACCTCTAATAGCAGGGCTCCTCTTCGGCCGTTGTACGATACATGTACGATACATGAACGATACTTGTACGATTGCCAAACGTACAAATATCGTACATATATCGTTGAAGTATCGTACAACGGGTGAAGGGGTACACTACATGATATTGATTTAGTGTGCATTAGACCGATTTTCAACGTTTTTCAGGCGTTAACCGACAGAATGACAGCCAATTGCCGTCCGTTTTTGGCCGTTGGAGTGAACTCGATTTGACATGAATCGACACAAAACTATCAGTATGGCATTCATATTCATTGGCGTGCATGCGCGTTCTAAAACCATCGGCCCGACCCCGATGGCGACGGACCGCCCAGAGGATTGGATTTTATCATTTTTCCGCTCCGTGCAGCAAGGATGCAAGCCGTCAGGCCACGCTATAATGCGTTGTGCCACAACAAAGAGAAAAATAAATTTTGTCACATACAAAATTGTTTATACTTTTGCACAATTTTTAAATAAAGAAAACCTAAAATAATAAAATCTCATTAAGATGAAAAAATTTATCAATTTGATTGCCTTTGCGGCGCTGCTCTTTGTGCCGGCATTGGCAAAAGCACAATGTGACGACGGCGAGCTGCAATGCTCGGTCACCATCATCGCCACCGACGAATATGGCGACGGATGGAACGGCGCCCAAATCAGCGTCTACCAGGGCGAAACCCTGCGCGGCACGGTCACCGTGCCCAGCGACGGCGGCAGCGGCTACGGCAACATTCCGCACACTTTCGAGATTCCTGTGTGCAGCGGCGACTCTGTCACCTTCCAATGGACCTCTGGCAGTTACGACTACGAGTGTTCGTACACCATCCTCAATGGCAACGACGAAACCATCCACACCGGTTCGGGTGCCATGCAGACCGTCAGTGCCATGCCTGTTTGTCCCACCTGCATCAAGGTGCTGAACCTCAGTGCATCGGGATTAACCAACGAAGGCGCCACCATCAGCTGGGTAGGCAACGAGACAGCGCAAGGCTACCTCGTCTACCTCAACGGCGAATTGACATCCGACAGCCCTGTGGCCGACACTTTCTACACATTCAGCGGCCTCGAGGCCAACACCGAGTACGCCTTCAGCGTGCGCACCTATTGCGGCGACGAAGACACGGCAGCGGCCGTCAACGGCTCGTTCCGCACGCTGTGCGAACTGGGCAACTGCGAGGTGACCCTCCAAGTCAGTTCCTACTCATACGCCGGTTCTGTCAATGTGATGCAGAACGGAGGTTCCATCGCCAATGTCAGCTTCAGCTACAGCAGCGGCAACAGCCAGAGCGTTGAGATCTGCAATGGCGACAGCCTCGTGATGATCTACACCGCCCCGAGCTACTCCTACGGCACCACGACATGGACCGTCGTCGACGCCGGCAACAGCCCCATAGCCACCTTCACCAACAGCGCCGCCACCGGCGACACCGTGCTGGCCGTGGCCAACGGATGCCCCAGCTGCATGCCCGTAGCCAACCTCGTGGTCAGCGACGCCGACACCGACTACTTCACCGTCAGCTGGACCGGCCCCGACAACGCTCAGGGCTACATCCTGCTGCTCGACAGCGCCGAGGTCTCCGACTATGACGGCACCAGCACCGAATACACCGTCAGCGGTCTGACCAGCAGCGACCGCCACCTCATCCAGGTGCGCGTCGACTGCGGCGACGACGACTCCTCGGCCTGGCGCAGCATCAACGCCTCGGCCACCTGCACCCGCTCGCACATCAGCGCCGACGACGACGCCGAATTCTACGAGACCCTCGAAGGCCTCGACGGCACCTTCGGCGAAACCGTCAGCGCCAGCGCCGACCACACCGCCGGCAACGCCCTGCTCCCCTGCTGGTACTTCAGCAACAACTATGTATGGCTCAAAAACCAGGAAATCACCTTCGAAAGCGGTCATGCCGAATCCTACTTCTGCCTGCCCGTGATGGATGCCCCCATCAACACCCTCGAGTTCTCGTGGACCGGTAAAATCGGCAACGGTACCGACAGCCCCGACAGCGTGGTGATCGGCGTGGCCGACTTCACCGGCGAGGTCGTCGAATGGATAGACACCCTCTACTACGTCAACCAGAGCCGCGCCGCTTGGGTCGACCACCCCTGGTACCGCTTCGAGCAGTATGAGGGCGAAGGCGTGCGTTTCGCTTTCAAAGTGCTCTTCTCCAGCAACTGGAACGCCTTCAAGAACTTCCACGTGCGCCAAATTCCGCAGTGCACCGCTCCCACCAACCTCACTGGCCACAACTACATCAACCCCGACAGCACCTACTTCACCTGGACCCCGCAGGGCGAGGCCGAAGAATGGCAGGTGGCCCTCGGCACACCTGAAGACGACGTCGACGGCCTGAGCTACACCACCGTCACCGAGCCTACCTACGTCATCCCCGCCAGCAGCCTCACCCTCGGCCAGCAGTACACCTTCTGGGTGCGCGCCAACTGCGAAGAGGCTCAGAGCGAATGGAAGAGCCACACCTTCTACAGCGGCACAGTCATAATGCCCGCTTCGGGCACCGACACCGTCAGCGGCTGCAACCTCGTCGTCTACGACAACGGCTACCAGGGCGTCTATAGCGGCACCTCCACCATCGTGGTGCGTCCGTCGCAGCCCGGCCAGCTGGTCGGCATCAGCGGCGGCTGGTTCCACAACTACTGCTACCAAGGCTCCTGCCAGGGCACCCTCACCATCTACGACGGCGAAGGCACCAATGGCACCGTGCTGCTCGCCATGGACAGCCGCGACACCATCAACGACACCATCCTCGGCGAAGAAGGCGCCATCACCATCCGCCTGCAGGCCGGTACCTTTGTCGGCAACGGCTGCGAAATCTTCACCTACTGCACCGACGCCCCCACCTGCCTCCGCCCGAAGCACCTGGCCGCCAACACCGACAACGGCGTCAGCCTCAGCTGGGACAACGCCAACGCCACCGACTACACCATCTATTATAAGGTCGACACCGCCAATGCCGAATGGCAGAGCGTGACCGCCACCGGCCTCACCCCCGACACCACCACCTACACCTTCGACGAAGGCACCCTCGAACCCGCCACCAACTATGTGGTCAAGGTGGCCGGCGAGTGCGGCGAAGGCGACGTCTCGCTGCAGAGCGCCGAGACAAGCTTCCGCACCCCCTGCGAGGGCGAAAGCTGCCAGGTTTCGGTCAGCTTCAGCTACTCCTACTCCTACACCAACTACGAACTCATCCAGAACGGCTACAGCTTCGGCCAGACCAGCAGCGCCCGCACCTACGACGTCTGCTCCGGCATGCCCCTCACGCTGCGCACCCAGGCCGACAGCTACTACGATGACGACATCGTGTTGACCAACGCAGCCGACATCGAGCTCTTCCGCGGCAGCATCGACATCGCCTACGACACCGTCATAGCCAACCCCTGCCCCTCGTGCCTGCCTGCCATCGGCATCCACACCGTCAGCGTGACGGCCACCGAGGCCACCATCAGTTGGAGCGCCATGGGCAGCAACACCGACTGGGTTGTCTACCTCAATGGTGAAGAGGCCGGCTCGGCGAGCGACACCACCTACACCTTCACCGGCCTCACGGCCAACACCGTCTACACCGTGGGTGTGCGCGCCGACTGCGGCGAAGAGGACACCTCTGTGATGCGCACCACCGAGTTCCGCACCGCCTGCGAGGGCGGCAACTGCACCTTCAGCGTCGTGATGAGCG
>JAZNSV010000060.1:0-11210 GCA_045591485.1 Bacteroidales bacterium
CGACCTGTTATCCAGCCATCCGGTAGTGCATATCAACGATACATCAACGATATATCAACGATATTTCAACGATCGTAATCGTTGAAATATCGTTGATATATCGTTGATGTATCGTTGATATGCACTACCGGTAGAGACGAAAAGACGAAATTGGCATGAGGAAAAGCAGGAAAACGAAAAGCAGAGAAGCCGACGGGATTTTAGGGCGTTTGCCCCCACTCCTACACGCTGCCGCTCAACCACTTAGCCACACTGCAGCTCTTTTTCGCCACGGTATTGAAAAATTTGTGTATTTTTGCACCGCAATTTATCGACTAAAAAAATGCACAACTATATGAGAAAATTTATCGCCACAATCGGCATCGCCCTGTTGGCCATGCCACTCACGGCACGTGCCGACGAAGGCATGTGGATTCCCATGCTGCTGCAGCGCAACGAGGCCGCCATGAAAAAAGCCGGCATGCACATCAGCGCGCGGGACATCTACGACATCAACCAAGCCTCGCTCAAAGACGCCATCGTACTCTTCGGCGGCGGATGCACGGGCGAGTTCGTCAGCAACGAGGGCCTTCTGCTCACCAACCACCACTGCGGCTACAGCTACATCGTGCGCCACTCCACCGTCGAGCACGACTACCTGACCAACGGCTTCTGGGCCATGAGCCGCGACCAGGAGCTGCCCTGCCCGGGTCTGAGCGTCACACGGCTGGTGCGCATGGAGGACGTCACGGCGCAGGTGCTTGCCGGAGTCTCCGACCAGACCACCGAGCAGGACCGCGAGAAGATTGTGGCCAAGAACATCAAGGAAATCACCGACAAGGCCGTCAAAGGCACCCACTACAAAGCCGTCATCAAGCCCTTCTACTATGGCAACCAGTACTTTATGTACGTCAACGAGGTGTTCACCGACGTGCGCCTGGTGGGAGCCCCGCCGAGCAACATCGGCAAGTTCGGCGGCGACACCGACAACTGGATGTGGCCGCGCCACACGGGCGACTTCTCCGTCTTCCGCGTCTATGCCCACGACGGCAAGCCAGCCGACTTCAGCAAGGAGAACACCCCCTATCGTCCGCTGAAGCATCTTGAGATAAGCCTCAAAGGTGTCGAGGAAGGTGACTTCACTTTCGTCTTCGGATACCCCGGCACCACGCGCCGCTACGTGACCCACGACTATGTCGACCTTGCCGCCAACCAAGAAAATCCCGTCCGCATCGCCCTGCGCACCATACGCCTCGACCACTACAACGCCGCCATGCGCCAAAGCACCGCGCAGAGGCTGAAATACGCCTCGCGGGTGGCCAGCATCGCCAACGGCTGGAAGAAATGGCAAGGCGAGAGCCTCGGCATCGAGCGCTTGCGCGGCGTGGAGCAGAAGATGGGGCAGGAAGAGCAGTTCCGTAAATGGGCACAGGACAAGCCGCAATACCGCAGTGTGCTCGACAGCCTTGAGGCCAACTACGACCGTCTGCGCGAGGTGGAACTCGAATGGACCTACTTCAACGAAGCCGTGCTGGCCAGCGACTACATGCAGCGCAGCCGCCGCCTGGTGGCCATGCGTTCGATGAACGACAGCGAACTCGAAGCCGCCGCACAGAAGATGCTCAGCGACAGCCGGAAATACTTCGAAGACTTCGACCAGCACTCGCCCGTCGACGAGGCCATCTTCACCGAATGCTTCAACTACATGTGGAGCCACGGCTACGCCCCCTACTTCAACAAGCGGTTCGACAGCGCCGAGCAACTCTACAACGCCCTTCGAAAATACTACGCCAGGTCGATAGTCAACAACCCCAAGAAACTTGAGAAACTGCTCTCAATGCCCACCGACAAGCTGCGCAAAGAGCTGCACTCGCTGAATGCGAAAGACCCGGGCATGGACATCTACTCGCAAGCCTACTGGACAGCCTACAGCAACGCTAAACGCGAGCAATACACCACAGCCAACAACAATATCCAGCGCCTGATGCGCACCTATGTCAAAGGCATGATGGAGCAGTACCCCGACAGCAACTTCTTCCCCGACGCCAACCTCACGCTGCGCGTGGCCTACGGCCATGTGGAGGGCTTCAAACCCAAGGACGCCACCTACTACACGGCCTACAGCACCATCGACGGCATCATGGAGAAGGAGAACCCCGAAATCTACGACTACCGTGTCATGCCCAGGCTCAAAGAACTCTGGCAAAAGAAAGACTACGGCCAGTACGCCAACAAGAAGGGCGAGCTGCCAGTGGCCTTCATAGCCACCAACCACACCACCGGCGGCAACAGCGGCAGCCCCGTGATCAACGCCGACGGCCAGCTCATCGGCATCAACTTCGACCGCTGCTGGGAGGGTACCATGAGCGACCTGCTCTTCGACCCCGCCTACTGCCGCAACATCAGCCTCGACATCCGCTACTGCCTCTTCATCATCGACAAATACGCCGGTGCACGCCACCTGGTGGACGAGATGACGCTTGTGGATTGATTTAGTCGATTGAAAAGTGAAAAGTGAAAGGTTAAAGGTTATGGGTTCCGGGCTGTAGGGGCATACCTCGTGTATGTCCGATGATAATAACAAATCAACCTATCCTCAAAACGAGGGGAAAGAATCCAGACGCGGCACGCCGCGTCTCTACAGACTCAAAAAAACATATCAACCTATCAACGAACCAACATATCAACATATCAACAATCATCATAATTCTATGAAACTGAGACTGAAGAAAATCGTGCCTATGGTGCTGCTGCTGGGCCTCATGGCCCCCATGGCCGCCACGATGGCCAGCTGCAAAAGTTCGGAGCAGACCATGTACGAACGCAAACAAAGCAACAAAGGCAAAAAAATCAAGTCGAACATCAAGGTCAAAGGCACCAACAAGACCAACGGCCATACTACCAGAAGCTACTGAGAAATGCTCTATCCCCTGAAATTCCAGCCGCTCTACAAAAACGTCATCTGGGGCGGCAACCGCTTGCGCGACTACGGCTTCAACTACGCCCCCCTGCCCAACTGCGGCGAGCTGTGGGCACTCTCGTCGGTCGAAGGCCACGAAAGCGTCATAGCAAACGGATTCCTGGCCGACAACACCCTCAACGAGGCCATCGAAATCTATATGGGCGACCTGGTGGGCGACAAAGTCTTCAACCGCTACGGCACAGAGTTTCCGTTGCTTATCAAGATTATCGACGCCGCACAGGACCTCTCCATACAAGTGCACCCCGACGACGAGCTGGCCCAACGGCGCGGCATGCCACGCGGCAAAACCGAGATGTGGTACGTCATGCAGGCCGACCCCGGCGCAAGGCTCGTCAGCGGATTCCGCCGCGACACCTCGGCCGACGAATACACAGCCGCCCTCGCAGCCGGACACCTAATGGACCTGCTCCATAGCGAGCAACCGCAGCCGGGCGATGTCTTCTTCATCCCGGCCGGACGCGTCCACGCCCTGGGCAAGGGCCTCATGGTGGCCGAGGTGCAGCAGACGTCAGACTGCACCTACCGCATCTACGACTACGACCGCACAGACAAAGACGGCAAAAAGCGCCAACTGCACACCGCAGAGGCTATGGACGCCATCGATTTCGGCGGCATTCGCGGCCATGCTTCCACACGCTACGAGGCACGGCAGAACGCCACCACCACCCTCGCCCACTGCCCCTACTTCACCACACGCCTCATCAGCTTCGACAGCCCCATGCGCAAAAACCTCGAAGATGTAGACACCTTCGTGGTCTACCTCTGCGTCGACGGCCTGGCCGCCGTAAAAAGCATGGAGACCATAGTGCCCATGCACACCGGCGAGTGCGTGCTGGTGCCCGCCGCAGCCGACAGCGTAGAGCTCTTCTGCGAAGGGCCGGCCAAGCTGCTCGAAATCACCATCGACACCACCGATTGGCACGATGCACCCAACACTGATAACGACTGGCTGGCCACCTTCCAGCTGCAATAAAATACACATTATGAAACGACTCCTAACCCTCGCACTGCTGGCAGCCAGCATACACGCCATGGCCTGCACCAACCTCATAGTAAGTCGCGGCGCTTCGACCGACGGCAGCACCTTCATCACCTATGCCGCCGACAGCCACACGCGCTACGGACAGCTGCGCTACTGCCCCGCCGCCAACCACCCCGACGGAGCCACACTCAAACTGTACAACTACGGCTCACTGAAGTTCCAGATAGAGATACCGCAGCCGGCACACACCTACCAGGTGGTGGGCTTCATCAACGAGCACCAGCTGGCCATCGGCGAGACCACCTGGGGCGGCATCAGCCCGCTGGACAAAGGCAACGCCGAGGGCATAGACTACGGCAACCTCATCTACGTCACCCTGCAAAGGGCCAAAAACTGCCGCGAGGCCATAAAGGTGATGCACGAGCTGGTGAGCACCTACGGCTATGCCGACGGCGGCGAGAGTTTCTCCTTGGCCGACCCCGACGAAGTGTGGATTTTCGAGATAACCAGCAAGGGCAGCGAGAAGGGCGCCGTGTGGGTGGCGCGCCGCGTGCCCGACGGCTACATCAGCGGCCATGCCAACCAAGCCCGCATCACCACCTTCCCCCAAGAGGGCAAAAAGGTGAAAAACAGCATCAGCAGCAAGCACATCGACAAGATATTCAACAAAGAGGTGGAATGCGCCTACAGCGAAGACGCCATCTCCTTTGCAAAGAAAAACGGATTTGCCGCCTATGCAGGCAAACCGAAGCACACCGATGCCGATTTCTCATTTGCCGACACCTACAACCCGCTGACATTCTCAGGTCTGCGTGCCTGCGAGGCACGCGTCTACTCCATGTTCCGCCGCGTGGCCGACGGCATCGAACGCTACGAGGCCTTCGCCATGGGCGACTCCAATGCCGAGCGACTGCCGCTGTGGGTGAAGCCCAACCGCAAGCTCACCGTGCAGGACTGCATGGCTTTGATGCGCGACCACTACGAGGGCACACCCATGGACATGACGCAGGATGTCGGTGCCGGTCCCTTCCATTGCCCCTACCGCTGGCGCCCGATGGACTTCACCATCGACGGCAAAGAATACATCCACGAACGTGCCATCAGCACCCAGCAGACGGGTTTCTCGTTCGTGGCGCAGTGCCGCTCATGGCTGCCCAACAAGCTCGGCGGCATCATCTGGTTCGGCGTCGACGACACCTACTCCACCGTCTATTGTCCCGTCTACTGCGGTGTGACCCAGGTGCCCGTGTGCTTCGAGGAGGGCAACGGCAGCATGAGCCGCTACAGCGAGACCGCAGCCTTCTGGCTCTTCAACCGGGTGAGCAACTTCTGCTACCTGCGCTACGACTCGATGATAGTCGACGTGGTGCGCGTGCAGCAGGAACTTGAGACCGATTTCGTGCGCGACGAGCAAAGCCACGCCCATCGCTGGGCACAGGAAGACAACGAGCGCCGCCTTGTGGGCGAGCTCAACCGCTTCAGCAACGAACGCGCCGAGCGCATGATGCGCCGCTGGAAAGAGCTCGACCAGATGCTCCTGATGAAGTACATAGACGGCAACATCAAACATGTGAAAGACGGCAAGATAGAGACCACCCCGACAGGCGTCGTCCGCTTCCCACAGCAGCCGCCCTACCCCGAATGGTTCCTCCGCCAAATAGTGAACGACCACGGCAACATTATCCAAGCACGGTAGCCGAACCCGTTTGCAACATTTTTTAACCCTATTTAAAAAAAATGCGTATATTTGCATTTTTAAACACTCGGAAAAATGAGCCACAAAACAGCCATAAAAGTATATGAGATAGCATCATACGTGCTTATCTTGGTAGCCACCGTGATCTTCTTCGTGATGAAGATGAACCCCATGCGCCTGCCGCTGACGATGATACTGCTGGCGCTGGCCATAGGGTGCAGGTGGATGATGGAGCGCCACCGCTTCAAATCGGCCGAAGCAGAGATCGACCAACTGCAGGAAGACCTGCGCAAGCTGACACTGCTGCTGGCTCAAGAGAGAAAGAAAAATCAACAATAAATCAATCAAACAAATAAAACACAAATCATTTTATGGCAACAACCACTGACATCAAGAACGGCCTGTGCATCAATTTCAACAACGACATCTACACCATCGTCGAGTTTCTCCATGTGAAGCCTGGAAAGGGAGCCGCCTTTGTGCGCACCAAAATGCGCAGCGTGAAGACCGGCCGCATGCTGGAAAACACCTTCCCCAGCGGTGCCAAAATCGACATCGTGCGCGTCGAACGCCGCCCCTACACCTATCTCTACAAGGAAGGCGATATGCACGTGTTTATGCACACCGAGACCTATGAGCAGATATACATCCCCGAGCAGATTATCAATGCTCCGCAATTCCTGCGTGACGGCCAGTATGTCGAAATCACCGTCGATGCCGACACCGAGACCCCGCTGACCTGCGAACTGCCCCCGTTCATCGAGACCGTGGTCACCTACACCGAGCCTGGTTTCGCCGGCAACACCGCCACCAACGCCATGAAGGACGCCACCGTCGAACCCGGCGTGCAAATCCGCGTTCCTCTCTTTATCAAAGAAGGCGAGCGCATCAAGGTCGACACTCGCACCAACGAGTACGCCGAGCGCCTCAAATAAAACAGATAGTTGAAAATTGAAAGTTGAAAAATTGAAACTCAAGATTCAAAATTCAAAATTCACAGTTATAGTTGCAGCCTGCTTGCTTGTAGTGGCAGGCTGCAACCATAAACAGGAACAGCAGCGCCCGTCGGCCACACAAACCGATTATGCAGCTGTTGCCATACCACAATTCAATGCCGACAGCGCCTACAGCTACGTAGAAGCACAGCTCGGCTTCGGGTTCCGCACCCCAGGCAGCAAGGGCTGGCAGCAATGTGCCGACTACATCGTCGGACAGATGCAACGCTGGTGCGACACCGTCATTGTGCAGCCGTTCAACACCACACTGTGGGACGGCAGCCGAGTGCCGGGCCGCAACATTATAGCATCGCACAACCCCAAAGCAACGCAACGCGTGCTGCTGGCCGCACATTGGGACAGCCGCCTCTGGGCCGACCACGACCCAGACGACAGCAAGACCCGCCAGCACGTGCCGGGAGCCAACGACGGAGCCTCGGGCGTGGCAGCACTGATGGAAATGGCTCGCGGCATGAGCCAGATGCCACCCTCGGTCGGAGTAGACTTTATCTTCTTCGACGTCGAAGACCAAGGGCAACCAGAATGGGTAGAAGCCTACGAAGACAACACTTGGTGCAAAGGCTCACAATATTGGGCAACCAACCGCCACATACCTTACTACAGCGCCGTCTACGGTGTGCTCTTCGACATGGTGGGCACCCATGAGCCACGCTTCACCAAAGAGGAGGTGAGCCGCCGTTATGCACCGGCAATCACCAACAAGATATGGAGCACCGCCGCCGCACTCGGCTATGGCAATGTCTTCGTAAACCGCAACACCGACCCCATACTGGACGACCACCTCTATGTCAACCAGATTGCCGGCATACCGATGGTCGACATTGTACAGAACTCGCCAAACGGCAATTTCTTCGCCCACTGGCACACCACCACCGACGACCTGCAGGCCGTAAGCGCCGAGAGTCTCAAGCTTGTGGCCACAGTCACAATGAAGACCATCTACGGCGACTACCCGGCGAAGTGAGGGGTGACGCGACCGCCGCGTCTGCATTTCAAAAACCGATAAATGAAAATGGGAAACAGAAAGATTCATACTTGTAATGGCAGGCTCAAGCTTGCCATATCTTTCTGCGTAGCACTTTCGGCTTCTATCGCCACGTCATGCGGTGTCGACAAATGCGACACACCTTTTGGCGATGGTTGTACCATCGACATCAATAGATATAGCGACTTAAGCAATGTGGGGGGAGCAACAGTAATAAGCCACGACGACAGCTACTTTCCCGTAGGGTACCATGGCATCATAGTCCACCGCACCACATACAGCAGCTTCGTGGCATTCGAGTGCACCTGCACCAAAGACCATGAGGTGCGCCTGCAGTCGGCTGAGGGATGGGACAACGCCATTATGGTGTGTCCCGCGTGCGGCTCGATGTTCGAAACCGAATATGGCAACCCCATCGACGGCTCGGCCGCCGTCTGCCCACTCTACGAATACAACACCTCATTCGACGGTCGCATGCTATCCATCTATTAAGGTATGCAGGTATATATAAACAGAGAGGGGCCACGCGAATGCGTGGCCCCTCTCTGTTTTATGTATTCCTGTTTACTCTGCAGAATGGGCGTTGGCATCGGGATTGACGCGCTTGATCATGCCCTGCAAAGCGGTACCGGGACCAACTTCGATGAACTCGGTGGCACCGTCTTTGAGCATATTCTGCACCGTGGCAGTCCAGCGGACGGGCGAGGTGAGCTGCATGAGTAGGTTCTTCTTAATCTCGGCGGGGTCGCTGACGGGCATAGCGCAGACATTCTGGTAGCAGGGGCAGACGGGCTTGCTGAAGGTTGTCTTCTCTATGGCCTCGGCCAGTTCTACGCGGGCAGGTTCCATCAATGGGCTGTGGAAGGCGCCACCCACTGCCAACGGCAAAGCCTTGCCCTTGACCTCTTTAACTTTCTCGCAGGCACGGGCCACACCATCGTTGGTGCCGCTAATGACCAGCTGGCCAGGGCAGTTGTAGTTGGCAGGCACCACAATTTCGCCGTCAATAGAGGCGCAGATGTCCTCGACGGTTTTGTCGTCGAGCTTGAGCACAGCAGCCATGGTGGAGGGGGTCTGCTCGCAGCAGCGCTGCATGGCGTTGGCGCGGGCAATGACAAGACGCAGACCGTCTTCGAAGCTCATGGCACCGGCAGCCACAAGGGCCGAAAATTCGCCGAGCGAATGGCCGCCCACCATATCGGGCTGGAAGGAACTGCCCATATATTTGGCAAGGATGACGCTATGAAGGAATATGGCGGGTTGTGTGACACGCGTCTGTTTCAGGTCGTCGGGGGTACCGGCAAACATAAGGTCGGTGATGCGGAAGCCGATAATCTCGTTGGCTTTCTCGAACATGGCGCGGCATTCGTCGCTGCCGTCGTAGAGGTTCTTACCCATGCCCACAAACTGGGCTCCCTGTCCGGGGAATACGTATGCTTTCATATATCTCGTGGTTTTTATTTATTGTATTTATTTTTGTTCAATAACGTCAGACGATGGAAAATATTGCGCAGGCTCGGCAAACCGAAAGCGGCAGGCGGCAGGCCGAAGATGCGGACAGCCAGCAAAAGCTGGGCAGCAGCCATAAAACTTTGTGTGGCGAGCGACGCCCAAGCCGACCCTACAGCACCCAGGCGGGGTATAAGCAGGAGATTGACCAATACGTTGAGCCCGAGGCTTACGGCGGCGAAGGTGTTGAGCTGGCGCATGCGTCCGCCGGCGGTGAGCAGTGTGCCGAAGATATAGGTGAGGCATATAGGTATGATGCCGAAAATGATGACACGGAACACCGGCACATAGTCGGCTCCGCGGCCAGGATAGAGCAGGTTCATGATGGGGTCGGCCAACAGGGCACAGAAGAGCGAAGCGCCGACAGCAAAAAACATCATGGGCCAAAAGACGAGGCGCAGAGCCTCGGTGAGCGAGGAACGCGCCGACATAGTTTCTTTGTCGGTCAGGATGCGCGAAAAAACGGGCAGCAGCGGGACGCTGACGAGATAGGCCACCATGGTGAGGGCGTCGAGCAGACGGAAAGCTCCGGCATATATACCGGCATCGGCATCAGAAGCCATGCTGCGCAGCAATATGGGGTCCAAACGGTTGTAGCTGGCCATAAGCAACACCAGCAGTGCAAAGGGCGCACTCTGCTTGAGCACCACAAGGAAGAAACGCCAATCCCACCGCAGACGCCTCAGGCCCGCCTTGCGGGCGATGACCGCCAATGCCAGCAGAGCCGTGAGCGCATAGGCACCCACCTGGGCGTAGACGAAATGATAAACCGTGAACTGGAAGTCGGAACCCGAAAGCCCTGGCCCCCAAAGCAAGAAGCCGCAGATGACAATCATGAGCAGGCGGTCGAGCACAGAGAAGAGGCTGTCCCACCGGAAGAGGAGCAGACCCTCGAAATTGCTCCGCAGATAAAGAATGAGCGAGTTGAGAAACTGGGCCACACAGAGCCACGCCAGCAGGCAGAACTCGCGCGAACCGTAGCCCAACAAGGCTCCCACGGTGAAGGCCACAACAACATAGAGCGCCAGCAGACAGAGCTTGATGCCGAGTATGCCGCTCAAATGCTTGCCTATGAGCTGTGGATGGCGGGCTATATTGCGCGTGTTGTAGTTGGTGATGCCAAGGTCGAGCAGGATGTTGAGGATATAGGCCAGATTGAAAACAGAGATATAGAAGCCATAGGCTTCGTTGCCTACGGCATTCTGCACGCCTACCTCGACGCCGAGCAGCCATAGCGGCTTGACGATGAGGTTGGCCAGAAGCACCCAGAACAGGCCTGATATGAGTTTTCTCTGCATCTGCATAGATAGAGGCTATTGGCGCGGGCGTACCGGCATTTCCCTGCCAGGCATGCCCTGCAGCTTGCGACCACCAATAATGCGCGGTGCCTCGCGGCTTTCGGCTTTTTGGCGGCCGAGAGTCCAGCGTTCTTCCATCACCCACTTCTCGCGCAGCTGGAGGGTCTTCTCATAGAGGTGCATCTCTTCGGGCTGTCGTCCGACAAGGTAGTCGCCGGGAGTCCAGCGGCCGTTGCTGTCGGCGTCGACCACGGCACGCAGGCGGTATTCGTCGGCCGGCAGGTGGTCGAATACGAGGGTCGGCAGCGATGACTGCAGGGTGGAGAGCTGGCGGACAACAGTGTCGCGTTTGTCGAGCACCTCGACCACCAGAGGCAGACCGAGATGGTTGTCGACATGCAGCGTCAGGGTGCCGTAGTCCTTGGGGGTAAGGTCTATCTTGAGGCTGTCGGTAGGATGGCCGTAGATGTCGGAGAAGAGGCTGTCGCGCAGACAGATGGTGTAGCGTTCGCCCGAACGGAGAGTGGCCTGTATGCGGGCGGAGAGGCCGAGACTGTCGAGAAAGATGTGTGCAGTTGACAGCGAGCTGTCTTTTAGCATCATGATGCTGCAGACCACACTGTCGGCCAACGGCGAAACCGGGCGGCTGAATCCGATGCGCAGGTCGTCGTAGTAGGCCGACTGGCCTGCGCAAAGCGCACGCATGAGGGGCACGGCGGCTGACTGCTGTGCGGCAGGTCGGTCACCGCGTCCGCGACGCGG
>JAZNSV010000061.1:0-10900 GCA_045591485.1 Bacteroidales bacterium
CGAAGACAAGCGCACCCGCCACATGGAGACCTTCCTCAAACGCAACCCCAAGTTCGACAGCCGCCGCCTTTTCCACATCGACATGCGGCGCCTGCCCTGGTGGCGCAAGAGCAGCGAGGAAGAGACCGAGAGCCTGCGCGAACTGAGCGAACTCAAAGGCCGCCAACGCCTGCGCGAAGAACTGCGCGAGAAAAAGAAAGAGCTGCAACTCGAACTGAAAAACATAAAGATAGCCCGCAGGCGGCTAAAAAAAGACGACCACAATGACGATTAAGAGCGCCACCTTCACCATCAGCAGCCCCAGCTACCGCAAATGCCCGCAGGATGGGCGTCCGGAATACGCATTCATCGGACGCAGCAACGTCGGCAAGTCGTCGCTCATCAACATGCTCACCGGCGTCAAAGGCCTGGCCAAGACCAGCGGACGCCCGGGCAAGACACAGCTGATCAATCATTTCCTCATCAACAACGAGTGGTACCTGGTCGACCTGCCGGGCTACGGCTACGCACGCACCAGCAAAACCAGCCGCGAGAAATGGAGCACCATGATGCGCGAATACTTCCTGCACCGCGAACAGCTGACCAACACCTACGTGCTCGTCGACAGCCGCATACCGCCCCAGCGCATCGACCTGGAATTTATCGGGTTCCTGGGAGAGAACGGAGTGCCGCTGACCATCGTCTTCACCAAGACCGACAAAGAGAAGCAACGCGAGGTGATGGGCAACATCAAGCTGATGAAGAAGGCCTTGGGCGAGATGTGGGAAGAACTGCCGCCGATGCTGCTCACCTCGAGCCTCACCGGCTATGGCCGCGACGCACTGCTCGACCAGATAGAGACAATAAACCAATCACTGAAAGAAGACTAAATGAAGAAAATACTGACCCTGCTCATAGCCGGCACACTGGCGATTGGCGCCACGGCACAGAACACGCGCGACATCGACCGGCAGGTCGAGCAGACGATGCGCACCGACGGCATACGACATGCCCAACTGAGCGTGTGCCTCTACAACGTAGGCACCGGCAAAGCCCTCTACAGCAGCAACGCACAGGCCTCGATGACACCAGCATCGGTGCAGAAACTGTTCACCACCGGCGTGGGCTTCGCCCGACTGGGCAGCGACTTTCGCTTCTCTACGCAAGTGGCCGTGCGCGGCAACACCGACCGCGACGGCGTGCTGCACGGCAACGTGTACATCATCGGCGGCGGCGACCCCCTGCTGGGCTCCTACCGCTACCGGCAGACGTCGCCCGACTCGCTCTTCGACAGCTGGACCACCGCCATGCGGAAAAAAGGCATCCGCAAGGTCGACGGCCGCGTGTGTTTCAACGCCAGCATCTTCGACGAGCAACCGCTACACGACAGCTGGCAGTGGGGCGACGTGGGCAACTACTACGGCGCAGGCGTCAGCGGCCTCAACTTCCACGAGAACATGTACTTCGTCTACTTCAACGCAGGCAAGAGACTGGGCCACCCGGCCAGCGCCGTAGGCACCAAACCGAAAAACATAGAAATACACGGCAACTGCGAAGTGACCACCGCCGGCGAGAACACCGGCGACCAAGTGGTCATCTACGGCACCCCCACATCGAACGAACGCCTCTACCGCGGCACCGTGCCCCTGGGCAAGCAGAACTTCGCCGTACGCGGCGCCATGCCCAACCCCGCACGCACCTGCGCCGACCTCTTCGCAGCCCACATGCGCACCCACGGCGTGGCCATATCAAACAACTCGATGCAGGTCTACTCCATCCCAGACAGCCTGCGGCCCATCGTAGACTACTACAGCACCGACTACTACACCATAGCGCAATACACCAACCTCACCAGCAACAACATCTATGCCGAGAGCATCTTCAAGTACCTCGGCTACGCCAAATACGGCCTCGGAAGCTTCGAAAACGGCGCCCGCGCAGTAAACGACTACTTTAAGGATAAAGGCCTCGAAACCGGCGGAGTGCGCATCGTGGACGGAAGCGGCCTCTCGCGGCTCAACCGCACGACGGCAGACTTCCTGTGCCGCTACCTTGTGACTGTGGCCAAAGAGAGCTTCAGCGCCGACTTCCGTCAGTCGCTGGCCAAAGTGGGCCAGAGCGGCACCGCCAAAAACATGCTTCCGTCGCTGCCAAAAGACATCTCAGTCATGGTGAAAACCGGTTCGATGGACGGCGTGAAGTGCTACGCAGGCTACATCATCACACGCAGCGGACAGATGCTCAGCTTCGCCATCATGGCCAACGGCTTCGAATGCTCGAACCAAACCGCAGCCGAGCAGATGAACAAAATACTGCTCAAACTGGCCACAGCCTATTGAGCAGGGGGCAAAGCCTGGTGCTTGCGCGTCAAGAACATCTGCGCTAAAAACAGCACCGCAAGTCCGGTGGCCACAGCATAGGGAGAGCACCGAAGCCCCTCAGCAATGGGCGTAACAATCAGCGGCGAGAGGAACTGACCAAGATACAGCGCAGCCGAAATCAACGGCATGACGGTAACGGCTGCATCGCGTCCCCCCTTGATGCTTGCAATCGTGTTCACGTATGGCACACCGGCGCCATTGGCCAGTCCGATAAACACAGAGCCAGCAACCATTCCCCAAACCCCGTCGGCAAAGGCAAGCACCGCATAGCCAATCAGGAAGAAAAGCGGTGCGGCATACTTCATCTGTCGGCGCATGTTGCGCATGAGCCAGCCGAACATCAATCCAACAAAGAACGCCACCACATCGAGTCCCACCATGATGAAAGTCGCGTCCAACGGGCTAATACCTACGGCACCGGCTGTAAGGGCGAAGTTGGTCGGATAGACAAAGAAAAGAAGCATGATGAAGAGCATGGCCGTCACCGAAGGATGGAAACGCGGCAGAGTGCGCACCTCAAGGCGGCTGCCCTTGGCGGCCAGCCGCTCGTTTGGCAGCATCAGGGCCACAAGCACCACGGCTGCCAAACCAGCCAGATAGACGAGGAAGGCGCACCGCCAGCTGACGGTGGCCAGCACACCCGCCAGCAGCGTGGCCACAACACCACCCAACTGGTTCATGGCAGCCGAAAGGCCCATCAGCCGCCCCTGCTCCCCGGGTGCAAAATAGAAGCTCAGCAAGCCCGTGCTCAAAGGCATAATCATACCCACGCTGACACCGAGCAAACCTCTCATCACCAGCAGCCATGCTATATTATCTATAAAGAACGCGCCCGCGCCCGCAAAGACATATAGCATGAGGCCAGTCAACGCAAGGGTTCGGGTTCGCATCAGGCGGCACAGCGTACGGAAAAGGAAGGTGGTGAGGATGATGAACAAAGCCGGAAGACTGACGATGAGTTGCACCATCATGGGGCTGCTGTCGGCAAAGTGTTCTCTGATTGCTCCCAGAGCGGGAGCCATGGCGGCGCCGGCCATGACGGTCAGCAGGCTGATTGAAAGAATGGCCCATAGGAGACCACGGGTGTTTTTCTGCATTGTAGAGCGTTTTTTTGTTAATAATTCATGTCGGAGTTGTACGCTCTACCAAGCGGAGTGTCTGCATGTTGCACATAATGCAGCCACATCTTTTTCGGCTGCAAATATACGAAAATTTCCCGAACAGATTCTGCCCTCAAAACATTTTATGTCGCAAAACGTAACAAAAACTTAACAGTTTCTTAACAATTATGAAACAAAACATCTGTACTTTTGCAACGACAAATAATAATGATTGAAACCATACAAAATAAACACCAAACCATTAAAAATTATTGCAAAATGAAGAAATCAATCATTCTGGCCTTGGCTATATTTGCCACCATGAGCATATCTGCATGCCACCAAGAAGGCAAGAAGACTATCCAATTCAGCGAGCTGCCGCAGGCAGCACAGACCTTTGTCAACACGCATTTCGCCGACAAACAGGTCTCGGTAGTCTATCACGACACCGAGCTGGCAGACAGAGACTACGAGGTCATCTTCACCGACGGAGCCAACATCGACTTCACCAAGAAAGGCGAGTGGGACGAGGTGGAAGACCGCGATGCCGACGGCATTCCGACAGCCATCATGCCGCAAGGCATCATCGACTATGTGAACGCCAACTTCGCCAGCCAGTATGTAGTGCAGATTGGCAAAGACCGCTCAAACTACGATGTCGAACTGAACAACGGCGTGGAGCTGGTCTTCGACAAGAACGGACAATTCCTTCGCAACGACGATTAAGAATTAGTTTTTTTTGGGGGTTTTAAATGACAAGGGTGGCACACTGCTATGTGTGCCACCCTTGTTTTGTAGTGCACATCCGACCCTATCTGATCAGGAATGAGAACTTGTTGAAGTTCTTGAGTGCAATACCGGTGCCACGGGCCACGGCGCGCAGGGGGTCGTCGACGATGTGGACCTGCAGTTTGGTCTTGCTGCTCACCCGCTGGTCGAGACCGCGCAGCAATGCGCCGCCACCGGCCAGATAGATACCGGTCTTGTAGATATCGGCGGCCAGCTCGGGGGGCGTGGCGGCCAGGGTGTCGAGAATAGCCTGTTCGATCTGCGCGATAGAGCGGTCGAGGGCATGGGCTATCTCTTTGTAGTTGACGCTTATCTCCTTGGGCAGGCCGGTAAGCAGGTCGCGGCCCAGGGTGCGGAAATCCTCTGGCGGGTCGGCCAGCTCGCTGACGGCGGCGCCGACGGCGATTTTCACCTTCTCGGCCATGCGCACACCGATAATCATGTTGTGCTGACGCTTCATGTAGTCGACCACATTGTCGTTGAAGACATCGCCGGCCACACGGATGGAGTTGTTGCACACGATGCCGCCGAGGGATATGACGGCGATCTCGGCAGTGCCGCCTCCGATGTCGACCACCATGTGGCCCTCGGGCTGCAGCACGTCGATGCCGGCGCCGATGGCAGCGGCCATAGGCTCGTGTATCATGCGAATCTCCTTGGCACCTGCCTGCTCGGCGCTTTCGCGCACGGCACGCTCCTCGACGTTGGTGATGCCGCTGGGGATGCAGATGACCATGCGGAGCGACGGGGGCAGGAACGAACGGTTGACGCTGGTCATGCCGATGAGCTCGCGGATAAGGTGCTGGGCCATCTCGAAGTCGGCGATGACACCGCCGCGCAACGGGCGCACAACGTCGATGTCGCGGTCTTTGGTCTTGCCTTCCCAGGCCTTGGCTTCCTTGCCGACGGCCATGATTTTGTTGTTCTTACGGTCGACGGCCACCACCGACGGCTCGTCGATGACCACCTGGTCGTTGTATATCACAATGGAGTTGGCGGTGCCAAGGTCCATTGCCACTTCGCGATTGAAAAATGACAGTAATCCCATGTTGATTTTTTAGTGTTTAAAGTGACGTTTGCCTGTTATTGCCATGCCCATGTGGTTTTTCTCGCAGTAGTCGATGCTGTCCTGGTCGTGGATGCTTCCACCCGGATGGGCGACGGCGGCGATGCCGGCCTCGTGGGCAATCTCGACGCAGTCGGGGAAGGGGAAGAAAGCGTCGCTGGCCATTACGGCGCCGTTCAGGTCGAAGCCGAAACTCTTTGCCTTGGCGATGGCCTGGCGCAGGGCGTCTACACGGCTGGTCTGGCCCGTGCCGCTGGCCATCAGCTGGCGGCCCTTGGCCAGCACTATGGCGTTGCTCTTGGTGTGCTTGACGAGGATGGTGGCAAAGGCGAGGTCTTCGGCCTGCTCTTTGGTGATCTTGGTGCTGGTGACGCTCTTGGCCATGTCTTTGGCGGTGGGCACCACGGTGTCGCGGTCTTGCACGAGCACACCGTCGAGCACCGAGCGGAACATCGGGTCGGCCATCTTGAAAGCCTTGCGGCGCAGGATGATGCGGTTCTTCTTGCCGCGCAGCACCTCGAGGGCGTCGTCGTCATAGTCGGGGGCGATGCAGACCTCGAAGAATATTTTGTGCATCTCGTCGGCCACCTCTTTGGTGACTTTCTGGTTGCAGATGAGCACACCGCCGAAGGCGCTGACGGGGTCGCCGGCAAGGGCGTCTTTCCAAGCCTCGAGCAGCGTGGGACGCACCGCCATGCCGCAGGCGTTGTTGTGCTTCAGGATGGCAAAGGCCGTCTGCCCGTGGAAGTCGTCGATCAGCGCGCAGGCTGCGTCGATGTCGCCCAGATTGTTGTAGCTGATTTCCTTGCCGTTGAGCTTGTCGAAGCAGGACTCAAGGTCGCCATAGAAGACACCCTTCTGATGGGGGTTCTCGCCGTAGCGGAGCACCTCGCCGTTCTTGCAGCTCTGCTTGAAGACGGGCAACTGCTCGCTGACGTTGAAGTGATTGAATATCGCCGTGTCGTAGTGCGAACTGACGTTGAAGGCGTAGGCGGCAAAGCGGTGGCGCTGCTCCAGGGTGGTGCAGCCATCCTGCTCCTGGTATATCTTCAGGAATTCGCCATAGTAATCCACGGAGGGCACAATGACCACGTCGTTGAAATTCTTTGCGGCGGCGCGTATCAGACTGATACCGCCGATATCTATCTTCTCTATGATGTCCTGCTCCGAAGCGCCGCTGGCCACGGTCTGCTCGAAAGGATAGAGGTCCACGATGACCAAGTCTATCTCCGGAATCTCATACTGCGCCAGCTGCTCGCCGTCGCTGTACATGTCGCGGCGGCTCAGGATGCCGCCGAACACCTTGGGGTGCAGGGTCTTCACGCGGCCGCCGAGAATCGACGGATAGCCCGTCAGGCTCTCCACCGCGATAGGCTCTATGCCGAGGTCGTGGATGAATTTGTACGTGCCACCGGTCGAGTAGATGGTGACACCCTGTGCGTCAAGTGCGCGAACGATGTCCTCCAGGCCGTCTTTGTAGAAGACCGAAATGAGGGCTGATTTTATGCGTTTAGGCTCCATATATCTGTTTTAATTTTATACAATAACACTACAAACCATTGTATCCGTGTAATTTCCGTACATTTCCACACGAATCTTGGCAACTGCAAATGTACAATGATTTTTGTAATCGCGCAAATACTTTTTTCTTAAAAATGCATTCTTGGCTGCTTGGTGGTCTATTTCTTTTTTATCTTTCTTTATCGCTAACCACTTTGGGTACGGGAGTGAGCAAAGGCTCACACAGGCGACCGTCGTCCAAGGCAAGCAGAAGCATCATAGCGGCAATAATGACAGCATGACTTTATATTTTCATTCTGATGCCTCCGTAGACCATCACGCCGTGCACCGGACCCCATATCATGGTGGGCTCGAACGTAGCGTTCCACGGATTGGAGGCATTGATAATGGGGTCGGGCTGGCGGTAGTTGGTAAGGTTCTCGCCACCGACATAGATTGAGAAGTGGCGGAACTCGCGTGTAAACTGCACATTCAACTGCGGATAGGCGGGAAACTTCTCGTCCCACGAGAGGCTGCCATCGGCCAAGGTGTAAGGCGTAGGCATACGTCCGCCACCGTTGAGGGCCAAGGTGACATCCACCTGCCATATACCCATCATGGGCTTCCATCCGATGGTGACAAGTCCCTTGTAGCGGCTTTGCAGCGGTTTCTCCAGCAGCCGGCTGCCGTAGGTACACATCACGTGATTGTAACGGAATGCCATAAGCACATTCAGTTCGTCACTGAAGTCGTAGCTGGCGTCTACCTGCGCGGTGTGTGAGTATGAACGCCCGCTGAGGTCGGCAATGATTATCCGGGTGGGATCGCTATCATAGTCGACCACTGCCTGATGCAGGAAATGGGTATAGTAATACTCCGCGTTGACCTGTACGCTACGGTCGCCTGCCGGGATATAGACAGTAGCGGCGACACCACTATTCCATGCCTCCTCTTGCGGCAGATTCTGGATACTGAGGGTGCGGCCCGAAGCCAGCAGATAGTGGTTTTCCGCCAAGGCATGAGGCGTACGATAGCCCTTGCCTGTCGACGCCCGTAGAGTCAGATAGTCGCTGGGGATCCACTTCAGGTGCATCCGCGGGGTGAAGTAGGTGCGGTCGTACAGTGTACTGTGGTCAACGCGTACGCCACCCATTGCCGTGAACTTGTAGCTAGGGCTGAAGGTGTATTGGGCATAGGCACCCGGAGTCAGTTCGAGCACATCCGTCGGCTGTACCCCGGTGAGGGTTTCGTCCATCTGTTCGGCACTGAAGCTGATGCCGGTCGAAAGGTTGTGGTCGTCGCTGAAATCGTGTTCCAGCACCAGTTGGCTATTGAGACTCCGCTGGCCGACACCATACAGCCTGCTGCCGAAGGTACCGTCAAGCCCGTATAGGCTTCCGGTTGCCATCAGCGCCAGATTGGTGTTGTGCCCTCTGTCGAGCAGGTAGGCGTGCTTCATGTATGCCTCGGCACGTTTGGCGCCTATGAGCACTCTGTAGGGATTGGCCACCGACAACAGCTGACCTCCTTCACGTTCCTCCTGCAGATAGCCCACGCCGGCATGCATAATATAGCGACCTTTCATGTACTTCCAATTGTTCATCAGGTGCAGTTGGCGCACGCTGGGCGAGTCGTGCCACAGGTCGCCGTTGTCGTCGTGGTGGCCGAAGTCGTGCTCGTAATGTGCCAGCAATTCGGTACTGAGGTGGTGGTTCAGGTGCACGTTGGCCATCGCATTGCCCTCGATCTTGAGGCGGCTGTCGCCGTAGAGGTTGAGTTGCACCGACGGCTCGTCGTCAGGCTTGAGGTATTCGACATTGATTTGGCCAGTGATGCTTTGCGGACCGTTCTTGACCGACGACGCACCCTTGCTCACCGAGATGCTCTTCATCCAGGCCCCCGGCACATAGCTGAGCAGATATGGCATCGTAGCGCCGGTACTCATAGGCAGGTTCTCGCCCAGCATCTGCACGTAGATGCCGCTGAGGCCTAACAGCTTGATTTGACGCGCGCCGGTGGCGGCATCGTTGTAGTTGACGTCAACCGAGGGGTTGGTTACGAAACTCTCGCCCAGGTTACAGCAGGCGGCTCGGAACAGCTCGTCCTGTCCAACATTGAGGCCGTTCACAGCCCCGCTCATGCGGCTGACTCCCTCGGCGCGACGCAAACTCACCTCCACTTCGCCAAGAGTTGACTTTCTGATTGTATCTTGTGCATGGACACAGATGCTGCCTGCAAACAGACAGACTAGAAAGATTGTCTTTTTCATTGTTTCTATTATTCTTTTGGGTTGGGTATTGACAACGCTTTTGTCTTGTGTTGTCGACAATCAAACCCGCAGAACAATATGACGGTTGGCTCCCGGAGGGGGAATGGTCGATTTCCCGGGAGCGGGTGTTATTCGCATCGCCGGCACAGGTGCCGCCGGCGCCCAGGCCAAGACCCCAGCCGCGATGCAACAGGTAGGAGGAACACCAATATGGTGGGGTAGAATACTAGCCGACAGATGCAGGGAGGACACTGTCATGCATGTGTTTTCAGCAGGGCAACATCCGGTGTTGGCGAAGGTCAGCAATTCGGTTTCATCCGAACAGGCACAATGATACACACTTATCCCCCCTGCGCCGAAGAACATGAGTATCATGGTGGTCAGGGTTACAAGGGTGTTCGCTATACGTCGCTTGCTGCACATGTCCTATTGCTTTCTTCAGTCGCCGAACTCGATGCCTACGCCTTTGGCGGTATGGACCAGGCGGCTGTCGGGAGCCACCAGGTTCTGCTCGCGGACGGCCTCTTCCAGCGGGATGCCCACCACATCCGGGTGGTGGTAGGCCACCATCTGGCCGAAGCGGCCTTCCATGACGAACTCCATGGCGCGGACGCCAAACTCGGTGGCCAGCACGCGGTCGAAGGCTATGGGGGTGCCGCCGCGCTGCAGGTGGCCGAGGATGGTGTAGCGAATGTCGTGCTCCACACCCGCGGCCTTGAGGTCGGCAGCCAACTGCTCGCCCACGCCGCCGAGCTTGATGTGCTGGTCGCCCACCTCGGTGGGGGCGGTGCCGGTCACAGTGCCGCCCTTGGGCATGGCGCCTTCGGCCACCACGATGATGCAGTAGCCGCGGCGCTTGTTGTAGCGCTGCTCTATCTTGGCCTTCACCTTCTCTATGTCGTAGGGAATCTCGGGAATGAGGCACACGTCGGCGCCGCCGGCTATGGCCGAGTGCAGGGCTATCCAGCCTGCGTCGCGCCCCATCACCTCAAGTATGAACACGCGGTTGTGCGAGGCGGCTGTGGTCACCAGTTTGTCTATGGCGTCGGTGCAGATCTGCACCGCGGTCTGGAATCCGAAGGTATAGTCCGTCAGCGAGAGGTCGTTGTCGATAGTCTTGGGCACGCCCACGATGTTCAGCCCCTTCTTGCTGAGGCCGAGGGAGATACGCTGGCTGCCGTCGCCGCCGATGTTGATTACGGCGTCCACGCCCATATACTGCAGCTTGCGCAGCATCTCGTCCGAGCGGTCCACTGTGGTCCACGTGCCGTCGCTCTCTTTCACCGGCCACGCAAAAGGGCCGCCCTTGTTGGTGGTGCCCAGTATGGTGCCGCCCTGTATCTGCAGCCCCTCAACCGTTTTCTCGTCGAGCATGACGATTTCGGTAGGTTCGCGCAGCACGCCGTTGAACGACTCCACGCAGCCTATCACCTCCCAATCGCCGGCCTGCGCAGCACGCTTCACGATGCCGCGTATCACAGCGTTGAGGCCTGGGCAATCGCCGCCGCCGGTCAAAACCATCACTCTTTTCAGTGCCATATATATTTATTTTTATTTCAAAACCACAAAGTTACACCACTCCGACATATAATTCGGAGTGTACAAATGTACTACTTTTTTCGCAATCGGCCAAAAAATGTTGATAACTTTTTTGTTTCCCACCTCACCAACACCACCCCTGCAAGTGGCCAAAAACAGATCCGGTAGTGCATATCAACGATACTTCAACGATATATCAACGAAATTTCAACGATTGTAATCGTTGAAATATCGTTGATATATCGTTGAAGTATCGTTGATATGCACTACCGGTAGA
>JAZNSV010000062.1:0-4336 GCA_045591485.1 Bacteroidales bacterium
AAAGATACACATTTTTCCGCAATCAAGGGAGAAGCCGCATTTTTTTTGCGCTTCTCCTTTGAAAGTTTAAAGGCTTCCGCGCTCCTTTTTCTGTTTTTGACCAAAGTGTTGCATTTATGAGTTGAACTTAAGGAATGTTAAAAATTTGCATGGCGGTGTTTTTTTTCGTACCTTTGCACCCGATGACAATCAGCGAGGCCATAGACCGATTTCACGACTACATCGCCACCGAGCGGCGCATGGCAGCCGGCACCGTGGGCAACTACATTGCCGACCTGGAGGACCTGCGCCAGTATGCGTTGCGGTTCGACATCACCGATGTGGGCGACCTCACATTGCGCGAGTTGCGCGGCTGGCAGATGGAGCACATGGACCGCGGCGAGGCTCCAGGCACCGTCAAGCGGCGCCTCTCGTCGGTCAGCAGCTGGCTGCGTTTCCTGCGGCGCCGCGGCATCGTCGAGGTCGACCTCATGGCCAAGGTGTCGGCTCCGCGCCAGCCCAAGCGCATGCCTGTGTTCTACAAGGAGAGCGAGTTGGAACACCTCTACGACGAGGGCCTCTTTGGCGACGACTTCTGGGGGCGGCGCGACGCGCTGATACTGCGCATGCTCTACGAAACAGGCATCCGCCGCTCCGAGCTGGTGGGCCTGCGCGAAACATCGGTCGACCTCTCGGCCCTCACCATCAAGGTGCTCGGCAAGCGCAACAAGGAACGCCTGGTGCCGATAGAAAATGAGCTGGCACACAATATTTCGGAATATCTCGCGTTAAAGCATCAGGAACTGGAGCCGACAGAGTGGCTCTTCACCGGCAAGCGGGGACACCAGCTGAACCCCGGGCAGGTGTACACCATTGTGAGGCACTACATGACGGGCCTGACCACGGCCGACCGCGTGTCGCCGCATGTGTTCCGCCACAGTTTTGCCACACACATACTGGACGAGGGAGGCGACCTGATGGCCATCAAGGAACTGCTGGGACACGCCGACCTGGCCACCACCGAGGTCTACACCCACGTGACGCGCGAGCACCTGAAGGATGTATACCGCACAGCCCACCCGCGAGGAAGAAAGCGCTGAAAGAGCAAGAAAACCATGTCAATGCATCAACATATCAACCTAAATAAAAAAGGAGGACAATATGAACACAATCATCAACACTGCCAAGTTCACGGCTGACGAAAAGCTGGAGCAATTCATCAACGAGAAGGTCTCGAAACTGGACCGCATGATCGACCGCGCCGTCAAATGCGAGGTGTTCCTCAAAATCGACAAGCCCGAGAGCGAGAATAACAAGATAGCCGAGATGCGCCTCTATGTGCCCGGCAACGACCTCTTCGTCACCAAACAGGCCGACAGCTTCGAGCAGGCCGTCACCGAATGCATCGACGCCATGAAGGTGCAGATCGAGAAATACAAAGGGAAATAAGCCCTGCAGGAAATAAAAAAAGAAGTGAAAGAAGTAAAGAAGTTAAAGAAGTGAAGACAATAGTGACCAGCAACCACTATTGTCTTAACTTCTTTAACTTCTTAACTTCTTAACTTTTCGACTTTGTAACTTTGTAACTTTTCGACTTTTCGACTTTCCAGCAAATCACCTCAGCAGCAACACCGTGCCGACCTCTTTGTGTTTCTCCGTCGGACGGAAGGTGGTGGTATAGATGATATGGTAGACATAGGCTCCCTCCTGGCAGGGGGTGCCGTCGAGGGCGCGGCCGTCCCACTCGAAACTGAAGTCGCTGCTTTTGTAGACCAGCACGCCGCGGCGATTGTAGATTCTTATTTCGAAATGCGCAATGTTGTAGCCTGCCACGCGGAAGGTGCTGTTGCCGTTGTCGGCATTGGGCGTGAAGGTGTTGGGCACAACGAGGTTGCTGCTCTCCACCGGCAGCAGCATCAGCGCCGTGTCGCGGCAATAGCCGTCGTAGACCTCGAGGGCCACGCTCACGGTGTCGTCGGTGGGCTCGGCGCTCAGATGAACGATGCGGTCGGTGGTGGGCAGCAATTCGCCGTTGTAGTACCAAGCGCGTTCGGCATAGGACGGACCCACGTCGCGGGCCTCGAAGTCGAGGCTGCCGTGCGAGAGCAGTTGCGGCGACACACGCATCTGGGCTTTGGGCAGCACGAAGGGGTCTATCTTGACCGTCTTGCTCACCCCGCACAGGCCGTGGCCGTCGTAGTCGCCATAGAGGGTGTATTCTGTTGTCGCCATCGGGTTCACAAGGAGCGTGTCTTTGGCGTTGTGATGCAATATCCACACAATCCAGTGCCAGTTTGGAGCATCGGTCGAGGCGGTGAGGCGGTACATCGTGTCGGCGCAGAGGCGTTCCACGCCGATGTCGGCGTGCAGCATGGGCAGCAGAGTCAGGTCGAGGGCCAGCACGCTGTCGCAGCCGTCGGCGGTGGTCAGGGTGTCGGTGAGGGTTAGCCTGGCCGTTTCGGTCAGCGCCGTTTCGGCTGCGAGGGTGTGGATGCGCCATGTGTAGCCGCTCGCAGCGCAGGCTGTGTCGGTGTCGGTGTCGAGAGTGGAGCGGTAGACGGTCAGGTGCAGGGTGGCCACGCTGTCGCATCCGTAGATGCTCTGCAGCGTGTCTGTGGGGCCTATGGTATCGGCGGTGTAGAGGCTGCCGTCTGTCCATCGCAGGCTGTCGCAGGTGCGGCGTATGTCGTCGGTCCAATGGCGCGGCATGACGGCGAGGTCGAGCGTGACGATGCTGTCGCAACCCATACGGGTGGTGCTGTGGTAGACGTAGGTGCCCGGCGTGGTCAGCGTGGTGTCGTAGAATACGAGGCTGCCGTCGTCGCAGATGGTGTCGTGGCGATGGGGCAGGAAAGACGGGAGTATGTCGAGGCTGAGGGTCATGACGCTGTCGCAGCCGTAGCGGTCAAGCCGGTGGAGCTGGGCAGCCAGGGTGCTGTCGGTCATGGCAAAGCTCACCGTGGTGTCGAGCCACTGGTAGCTGTAGGTCGACGAACAGACGGTGTCTGTGTAGGAAACCGATGTGGTGGGGTGAACCGCAAGCAGGTGGGTCAGTGTGTCGCGGCAGCCGTTGCGGTCGAGGGTGTAGCACGTCAGCACGGTGTCGACCGCAGGGGCCAGCACGGCCGGTGTGTCGCTGCTGCCATTGCTCCAGCTCCAGCTGTCGGCATTCACGGCTCGCACGGTGTCGGCATCCCAGTTGGTGCAGCGTTCGGTGGTGCCTTGCAGTTCGGCATAGGGGTGGGGGTGGTGCACAACGATGGTGCGCGTCAGGGTGTCGAGGCACTGGTCGTTGGCTATGCCGGCGATGAGCGAGAGGGTGATGCTGCCGGTGTCGTCGAGGTGCAGTGTGGGCACTGCCGAGGTGCTTTCGCTGCCGTCGGGCATCAGCCAGCGGAAGGTCTCGCAGCCTTCGCCGGTCCCCACGGGGTTTTCGCCGTCCATCGAGATGGTGCTGCGGTTGTAGAAGTTCAGGTCGAACTGGCAGTCGGCGGTGCTCATTGTAGTGTCGAACAAGGCCAGCGGATAGCGCGCACCGGCAAAAGCGCTCATGGTGAAGGCACAGGTGGGCTTGTCGACAAACGAAAGCAGGCAGTAGTAGGTCACGGAGTTGTCGGACGGCACGAGGATGCTGGCCGAGTCGGAGATGGTCTGCGTGCTGTCGACCGACGACCACCAGCGGTAGGTAAATCCGTCGGGCACGGTGAAGCGGTTGCTCGGCACATCGCTGCAGCCTTCGGCCATCATGCGTTTGTGGGCGCAGCGCAGGGTGAAGTAGGCATAGCCGAAGTGCGACCCTTCGCCGCAGTCGTTGGTGGTGAGGCGAACAAAGATGGTCTGGCCGTTGTAGGCTGTGAGGTCCACACCCACGGTGGTCCAGTCTTTCCACAGCACCTCGTTGGGGGCTTGGTTCCAGCCGAGAGAGACGTTGGCTATGAAGTCGGCCATGCTGCAAGAGTCTATCAGCTGGCCTTCCTGATTCAGTATTTCCATGCGGAAGCGCGGTTGCAGCGACGGGGCATGTTCGGGGTCTTGCAGCACGGCGGCGTAGCGCAACAGCAGGAGATCGGCTTCGTCGAGGTCCACGGTCATGCCGTAGGTTATGCTCTCGGCTTCGGGCGAAGCGTTGCCGCCGCTGGCCCAGTTGCCGAGGCGCACCGAGGCCAGCTCGCCTTCGGGTATGGTGCGCAGCAGGCCCTGCGTGCGTGCGTCGCGCTCGTTGGTGTCGAAGTGAACGGTGTGGCGGCTCAGCGGACTCAGGTAGCCGTGGTCTATGGCGCCCTGCGTCTCGGTGGGGTTCTGGTAGCTGCCATGGCTGCAGGTGACGTAGGAGGCCTGCAGGTCGGTGTAGTCGATG
>JAZNSV010000063.1:0-3197 GCA_045591485.1 Bacteroidales bacterium
AGACAAATAAGGCAGTCAACTCCTTGGCTCACAGAACGACATGGCTACGATCCGACTTGCCGCCGATCTGGAGTTCCTCCTCGGCGAAACGGACGGCCTCCAGAGCCATGCGCGCATCCTTCGGCGCAAGAGCGTTCAGACAGAGAGAGGAGGAAAGAGACATGGCGGCCCTCCGGAAGGCATCAGCCCTGCATATCGTGGTTCATAAGGCGGTATTCGGCCATCTTCTCGTATTTCGTACCGGGGCGGCCATAGTTGCAGTAGGGCCATATGGCAATGCCGCCGCGAGGCGTGAAGATGCCCGTCACTTCGATGTAGCGCGGATCCATGAGGCGGATGAGGTCGTTCATGATGATGTTGACGCAGTCCTCATGGAAGTCGCCGTGGTTGCGAAACGAAAAAAGATAGAGCTTGAGGCTCTTGCTCTCCACCATGCGGCGGTCGGGAATGTAGAGTATCTTTATTTCTGCGAAATCCGGCTGGCCTGTAATGGGGCAAAGCGAAGTGAATTCCGGGCAGTTGAACTGAACCCAGTAGTCACGTTCAGGGTGCTGGTTTACGAAAGCTTCGAGCACTTCCGGAGCATAGTTGTCGGGAATCTGGCTCTTGCGGCCCAAGGCCTGCAGGTTGTCTTTATCGCGGTTCATCGTATGTTGAGTATCTTGTGAATCTGAAGTGAGAGCCGCCATTGCGGATGGGCCTTGCAATATTCCACTGCGCGCTGCACCAACTGGGCGTTGCGCTCGGGGTCGCCCGTGTCGCAAGGCTGCAGAAAGCGGCCATGAGTGCTCATGATATGGGCGTACTCGTCGGGCTCGTGCTCGCCGTCGAACACGAGCTTTATCTCGTCGACCGTGCGCAGGCGCGGTGCTGCGTCGGGGCCGAGCCACGGGTCTTTGGGCGACAGGGTAATCCAGTCCACATTGGACGGCAACGAGTGCGTGCCGTTGGTCTCTACGGCCACCCATCGCGAATCTTCGTGCAGCAGCTTGACGAGGCTCTTGGTGAGCTGATGCGAGGGCTCGCCGCCTGTGATAACCACATTGCGTGCCGGATAGCGCCGCACCTCATCCATTATCTGCTCCTCTGTCATCTCGGAGCCATATTCATGCTGGGTATCGCAAAAGGGGCAGCGCAGATTGCAGCCGCTGAGGCGGACAAACACAGCCGGTGTGCCCACATGATAGCCTTCGCCCTGGAGCGAATAGAATATTTCGTTGACTTTCATTGCTCGTCTTTTTCGTAGGTTGCTATATTTCCCTGGCTTTCCTGCACGTCGACTCGGTAGCAGTGCGGCACCTGCTCGCAGCACCAACGCGCAAGGTTTTCGGCAGTGGGGTTGCATGGCAGCACATCGTTAAGCACCTTGTGGTCCAACCGGTCGGCTATGAGGCGTTTGATGTCGCTAAAGTCGACAATCATGCCGTTGCGGTCCAGCTCACGGCTGCGGCAGTATATGGTGATAGTCCAGTTGTGGCCATGCAGGCCTGTGCACTTGCTCGGGTAGTCAAGATTGAGGCGGTGGGCGCCTGATATCTCTATTGTTTTCTGTAGGTAATACATTGCGCTTTCTGTCTTTTTATTGTTCGTATATTGTTGGGTCGTCTACGCCGGCAGCGGCAAAAGCCTCGCGGCGCTCGGTGCAGGTGCCGCAACGGCCGCAGTGGTGCTCGCCGCCGCGATAGCAAGAATAGGTGTGACTGAAGTCGACACCCAGCTCGGCGCCACGACGCACTATATCGGCTTTGCTGAACATGGTGTAGGGGGCGCAAAGCTCCACTCCTTCGTAGGTGCCTTCGCGCATGGCTGCATTCATAGCCTGCACAAAACCCGGACGGCAGTCGGGATATATGTCGTGGTCGCCACCGTGGTTGGCCATGAGCACACGCTTCAGCCCACGGCTCTCGGCCAACCCGCAGGCCACACTGAGCATGATGCCATTGCGGAATGGCACCACAGTGCTGTGCATATTCTCTTCGGCATAGCTGCCATCCGGAATAGCGTCGGCACCGGCGGTAAGCGACGAATTGAAATACCTGCCCATAAAGCCGAGGTCTATCGTCAGATGCTCGATACCGAGACGGCGGCAATGCCACTCGGCGCAAGCCGACTCGCGCGCGGCATGGTTGTTGCCATAGGTGAATGTGACGGCCAGCGCGATGCGTTCGCACTCGTCGTAGAGAAGAGTGGTGCTGTCGAGTCCGCCGGAATAGATTATCACCGAATCCTTCGGCGATATTGTGTCCGATAATACATTGTCTGTCATGTCCTTGTTTTGTTAAAGGGGGTTGTCAAGTACCCCTATTCCGTGCTGCAAAGATACAACTTTTTTTTAAATGGAGATACAATAAAAAAGGCTGATGCACAGTGATGTGCATCAGCCTTTCTTTTTTTACGATTGAAAAATCGCTACTTGAGGTAGTACTCCACCGTAGTGACCACGCGGACTTTCTTCACCTGAGGGGTGTTCTCGTCGAGGTCCTCCACTTCGAAGTAGCCCTGCGAGGCGGTGCGCATCTTGCCAATCTTGCTGTGGCTGTTGTTGGCAAACTCGTCGGCTGCCACACGGGCATTTGCAAGGCTCTCGCGTATCATTTCGGGTTTGATGTCGTTGAGGCCAAGGTACTGATAGTCGGCGTAGCTGTTGGCCAGAATGTTCTGGTTGACGAGGTCGGTTTCGAGCGTCTGCTGCAGCTTGCGCACGAGGTCGAGGTTTTTGGTGAAGACGGTGACCGTCTGGTTGACCTGGTAGCGGAAGGTTATCTGAGAGACGTTGTTGCTCCAGTTGTAGCGGTCGTCGTAGCTGGCGTTGGCCACCTTGATTTCGTCTTCGGCAAATCCGGCGTCGCGCAGCAACTTGACGATGACGTCGTTGTTGCGGCGTATGGTGTTGCGGAGGTCGGCAAGGTCGTTGCTCTTCTCGCTATAGCTGATACGCCACACCACGCGGTCGGCAGGCACCTCTTTCTCGCAGAGGCCGCGCACCTTGACGGTGTTGTCGTAGGACTTGAAGGTTTTCACAGTCCAGACCATGCAGAGGCCCAGCACCAAGGCAGCAAGTACGATGGCGCCGCCCTGAATCATGTTTTTCTTGAATGGAACCAATTTTGACATATCTTCTTACTTTTGCAATTTAGAACAGACCTTCGAGGACGCTGTCGTTGACGAGGTTGGGGAGTGTGACTTTGAGGTCGGGG
>JAZNSV010000064.1:0-11663 GCA_045591485.1 Bacteroidales bacterium
TGGATACACAGCTGGGACTCCCGCAGCTGGCCGAAAATCTGAAAGAACTTCTTCGTGCCGGAGAA
The DNA here is from genome assembly GCA_045591485.1 of Bacteroidales bacterium. Classification (GTDB taxonomy): domain Bacteria; phylum Bacteroidota; class Bacteroidia; order Bacteroidales; family P3; genus Colimorpha. Next base: position 66 of record JAZNSV010000064.1, read on the forward strand.
CCGCTGCATGTATTCTGTAACGCAATACTGGAGTATGCGCAGTATCCGGAAAAGGCAAGAAGAGAGCAGGTAATCCAAAGGGTGCGGGAAAACGAAACGCTTCCGGTGGTCCTACGGCTTCAGAAACAGGTAGAATCTTACATGCAGCAAAAGAGATATTATATGGTTCAGAAAGCCTGTCGGAGTATGTTGCATCGGGAAGATGTGCAAAGCAGGTGTAGCGCGCCAGGCGCGGCTCGTGGACGTCGAGCCACAGCGCCCGCTCGCACTGCAGGCCCCGGATGTATTTGCTCTTGCTCAGCAGATGGGTCATTGTCGGTTAATCTTTATTCTCCTGCTCGCTGCGCTCACGAAATCTTGTAAATCTTGTAAATTTATTCCGCCTGCGGCGGTGATTGTCGTGTTGTTGCGTCAGCAAAATAATTTACAAGATTTACGAGATTTCTGCCGCGCCAGCGGCAAGGAGTTTGAAAATATCTTCTACAGAATTTACCGAGACCAGCCCCGCGGTGCTGCGCAGCAGGCCTTCGGCGCGCATGGCGTCGAGCTGGGCGAGGAAGGGGTTGTAGTAGCCGCCGAGGTTCAATAATATCATCGGCTTGCCCTGGGACTGGTTCGCTCCACTTCGGTCGCGCACCAGTCCCAGCTGGTTGGCCACCATGACCTCGAGCACCTCGTCGAGGGTGCCGATGCCGCCGGGGAGGGCGATGAAGGCGTCGCTGTGGGCGATGAGGTATTCCTTGCGCTCGGCGAGGGTGCGGACGCGGACGAGCTCGCTGACGGGCTGCGAGTGGATGATGTCGTCGCTGAAGAAGGTGGGGATGACGCCCACCACGCGGCCGCCCTCCTGCAGGGCCGCGCCGCTGGTGGCGCCCATCAGTCCCAGATTGCTGCCGCCGTAGAGCAGCGTGTGGCCGCCGCGGGCGATGGCGCGGCCGAGCTGCCGCGCGGCCTCTGTGATTTGTTCGCTGCGCGGGAGCGACGCCCCGCAGAAGACTGCTACGTTCATTGTGTTGTTTCTGTTTTCATTGCCGTCCGCTGGTATGCCCCGCGAAACATTCACTGGATGTTTCGCTCATTGTGGAGCGAAGGATGGCAGCCTTACGTTCATTGTCTTTTTATTTCAATGGAAAAGTTGTTCCATCTTTTCTAATACCTAACCTTTCGCCCCCTGCCCACACTATTCCTGTATGACCACTGAATCCTACTCCATTGCAAAAAATCTGAGCACTATCATAGATCAAAGGAATGACCAATTTACCTTTTTTGTCCACATAACCCCAGTGGTTATTTTGCTTGACAGGGGCCACTCCATCCACAAATTGGCCTACTTGTTCATATTCAAAATCCACAACAACCTCTCCTTTCGTATTTATAGCCCCACACTTACCATTTCTTTCCACGGGCCAAATCCCATCGCCATAAAATCCAATCTCATCCCATATTGGTTCTACTACAAATAATCCATTTGTGTCAACCAATCCCCATTTCCCATCTTTTTTCTGAGGCTCGTAATTGTCATACTCACCACCGCTTTTGCAGGCAGTCATAGTGGCGATGGAGAGGATGGCTGCGCATAAGAGCATTACTTTCTTCATTGTCTGTGTTTATTGTTTCTATTCAATCTGTTGTTTCATCCGGTCAGTTTCACCGCGCATATATGCGGGGTGGACTTTCGGGGCGAAAATCGGTCGCGCATATATGCGGGGAGCACTTTCCGTGTGAAAATAGACCTCGCATATATGCGGAGCGCACTTTCCGGCCGAAAACCGGCCCCGCATCGATGCGGGGTGCGTTTGCCGGGCCGATTCGTGACCCCGCATATATGCGCGGTGCGTTTTCACGCCTCGGACGGCTCCGCGTCGGGCTGCGGGTCGGTGTCGGAGCTGTCTTTCTTCTTCTTGTTGGCGTTGGGGTTCGACATCGCGTGCTTGCGGAAGTATTCGAGGTCTTCGCTGACGAGGGCGACGAGTTTCTGCGCCTCGGCGCGGTCGGGGTTGAGGAGGGCGTAGGCGTTGGTGAGGCGCACGAGGGTGAGGTAGGCGCGGTCGGTGGCCTCGCGGGCGGCCTTGAGTTCGCCCATGATTTGCGCCGAGCGCTCGTCGTTGCGCTCGGTGAGGAGCTGGCGCACGCGGTCGTTGGCGGCCTTGAGGCGGTCGGCGAGGATTTCGAGGCCGAGGCGGCGCAGCTGGGTGCGGTACTGGAAGAGGTCCTGCAGCATGTTGTCGATGAGGCCGCTCTCCTTCATGTAGTTCTCGGTGGTCTTGATTTTGTAGTTCTTGATGACGCGCAGGAGGGGCTCGGCGTGCTGGGCGGTCTCGGCGATGGGGAACTTGGCGTAGGCCTTGACGGTGTCGCGCAGCGAGGCGTAGAGCTTGTCGCGCTCCTCGTCGGCGGCCTTGAGGGGGTCGGTGAGCTCGCTGTCGCGGTAGCGCTTGAAGGCTTCGTCCTCGGCCCGGAAGGCGGTGTCGAACTCGTCCTTGCCCTTGCGCCAGAGCTCGTGGTCGACGGGCAGCTCGGCGGTGCGCTTGCCGAAGGTGGTCATGTACTCGTAATGGGGCGCGTTGGCCGCGCGGCCGACGGTGACGTCGGGAATTTGGGGTGCTAATTCCATATACATTTATTTATTAAGGTTATTGTTATGTGAACTTACTTTTTCTGCCAGCGCTTGAGCGTCGGGAAGTACTGCCGCAGACCCTCGCGGTACTCGTCGGCGGTGAGGTGCTGGCCGGTGTTCTTGTTGAACTCGTCGAGGAACTGCACGCAGACCTCTATCATCTCGTCCATGGTGCAGTCCTGCGTGAAGTGGCCGTCGGCAAAGCAGTACTTGCAGTATTCGGGGTTGTCGCTCACGGCCTCGTCGCTGAGCGGCATGCCGCAACTCTGGCAGAAGCGCTGCTGGTTGGGGAATGGGTTATCCATAGCTTTCTATTATTTACGAGTTAATACTTTGTGCACCTTCTCGACGATGTCGGCGGCGCGGAGGTGATAGTTGGTGAGCATCTCGTCGGGCGTGCCGCTCTCGCCGAAGCGGTCGTCCACGGCCACGTACTCCATCGGCGTGGGGCAGTGCAGGGCGAGGGTCTGGGCCACGCTGTCGCCCAGGCCGCCGTTGAAGAGGTGCTCCTCGCAGGTCACCACGGCGCGGGTCTTGCGGGCGCTGGCCACGATGGCCTCCACGTCGAGCGGCTTGATGGTGTGGATGTTGATGACTTCGGCGCTGATGCCGACCTTCTCGAGCATCTCGGCGGCCTGCAGGGCTTCCCACACAAGGTGTCCGCAGGCGAAGAGGGTCACGTCCTTGCCCTCGCTCAGCAGCTGGGCTTTGCCAATCTGGAACTTCTCGCCCTCGGGCAGGAAGCAGGGCATCTTGCTGCGGCCGAGGCGCAGGTAGACGGGGCCGACGTGCTCGGCGGCGGCCAGCGTGGCGGCCTTGGCCTGGTTGAAGTCGGCGGGCACCAGCACGGTCATATTCGGCAGGGCCTTCATCAGGGCGATGTCCTCCATGGTCTGGTGCGTGGCGCCGTCCTCGCCGAGCGAGATGCCGGCGTGCGAGCCGCAGATCTTCACGTTCTTGTTGCTGTAGGCCACGACCTGGCGGATCTGGTCGTAGACGCGTCCGGTGACGAACTCGGCGAAGCCCCCGATGAAGGGCACCTTGCCGCAGAGGCTCAGACCGGCGGCGATGCCGACCATATTGGCCTCGGCGATGCCGCACTGGATGAAGCGCTCGGGGAACTCCTTGGCGAAGCCGTCCATCTTGACGCTGCCTTTCACGTCGGCGCTCAGGGCGACGACATTCTCGTTCTTGCGGCCAGCCTCTACCAGGCCTTCGCCCATACCGGCGCGCAGTTCTTTCATTGATTGTTTTTCGTAGTGGGTCATAATTATTATTGTTTTATTTATTGTTTATCAATGCTAACAGTGAATCGTTCTTGTCTTGCTTATACGGATGTCCATCACTCAGTCGGAAAAATTTAGTGATGTGAAATATACTATCGCTCTCAAATTGTGTCCAATCAGTTTCTTCCTTTATTAAGTCTAAAGGCTCATACGTCGTATATTCGGCAATCTTAACTTGACCAAAACCGCGAGAGCCTAACCAGTACATTCTGTGATTAACAATGCCGTCGCGTTTGTATAACACAAAAATATCAGGTTCGATGCCCAATCCATACTCACGATACACTGCATAGTCTTTGTTGTTCCAAACTCTGTCGTGGTTATTGAGAAACACACCTACAAACAAGAACGTAATAAGGCAGAGCAATAGAACAATTATACAAGCCATCCACATTCCTAATTTGACAGCCCAATGCTTTCCCTTGGAGACATCTTTGGTTAGCATCACCGCAAATATAACTGTCATTATTGGGGCAAACAGCAATGCCCAAAAATCCAATTGTCCCCAAAGAATATCATCATTTCCAAGAGTAACCTTGGACACAATACCCACCGCCCACAGCACTAATGCCATGATGCCGATAATCCTGCGTATGGTTTTTGCTTTCATTATTCTTTATTATCAGTCTTTAATCCAATCCGTAGCCTACCGGTTTAATGTGATCACTCTATCGTCAGCGGTGGTCTTGGGGGTGGTCTCGACGACAAAGCTACCGTCGTCGACGGTGAAGTCAGTATACTCGCGAATCCAGTCCTCATAGATGAAGTCTCGCACCACGTACCAATAGTTATCATCATCCGGTGAGGCTTTGGCGCGCTGCACGGGGATGTAGTTGTCGGTGTCGACCAACAACTCGAAAGGGACGCCTTCCATGCGACTGCGGGAATCGATGGGCTGTGCCGTGTGGAAGAGCGTCACCACGTCACGGTACATCCCATCCTCGAAGGGCAGACTGCAATGGTGGATCAGCTCGCGCGGGATGCCCATGTCCATCATGTCGCCGACCACCTCTTCCCAATGAGCGGAGTCGACAATGTCCTCGACGATGATGTAGTAGATGCGCCACAGCGAGGTGTCCATTGCCTCGACAGCCTTCTGCGTCGACCCATTCATCTGGCGACAACCGTAGCAATAGGGGCTGGTGAAGATGAGGGCACGGTAGTGCGTGGTGTCCTGCGCGATGGCAGCCAGTTCCTCCATGCCGATGGAGCCCTCCGGCTCATAATGCTGTGTCTTGGTCTCATGCTTGCAGCCGGCAAGCAAAAGCACTGCAAGAGCAAATGTGAATCGTAGTGTGCGTTTCATTGCTGTTTGTTTGAAGTTTTGTACCCTATGGGTTCTCTTTGGGGTGCCGGCGCGGCACGGAGCTGGTCGAGGGCGTTGTTGATGGCTTCGATTTGGAGGGCCACCTCGTTGTTGGTCTCGGTCTGTTCGCGGTTGATGTCGCGCTGTTCGTGCATCAGTTCATCGATGTGTGCATCCATCTGGTCCACCTTGTGCGCCAGCTGTTCCACTTTCATGTCGGCGCTCTGCATCGCCGCCACCGCGTGCCTCATCGCCACAAACGCCCGCATGATATTAATGTTCACCTGTATGGCCGTCTCCGACCGCAGCACCGAGCTCAACATGGCCACACCGAGCTCCGTGAAGACATAGGGTTTGTAGCGTGTACCGCCCCAACTTGAGGTCGCAATTTGCGACCTCAAGTCTGCAACTATCACAATTTGAGACATTAAGGCCTTGACCTCAAGATTGCTTAGCTGGAACCTAAAGTCATCAGGGAAGCGGTCAATATTACGTCTGACAGCCTCATTTAGTCGTTTGGTTTCAACCCCATATAATTCAGCCAAATCGCGGTCGAGCATCACCTGCTGACCTCGGACAATGTATATCCTTGACTTCAAATCCTCAAGGTCGAGGCCGGGTTTTAAGATTATTTTATTTGCCATAATATCAATTTCTTGTAGACTTGAAGTCACAATTTGTGACCTTAGAACTGTATTTTCGTGGTCTGGCTGCTCTCTATGACAAATCGTTTGGTCTGGACTTTGTTATATGACGTGGTGCTCTGGGGATGGAGAACCACTTCGTACTGGCCGGGCTGCAATAACAACCTCTCGCCGGCGGTGCTGGGGTTGAGGTCGGTGGCGAACTCCACCTGGCCGTCTCTTAATCTAAATATGGCACCAGTGGTGATGCCTTTGGGCTTGCTGAGCACCAGCATGCCGGGCATGGGCACCGAGAGCTCGGTGGCGGCGCCGCCGCGCACCTCGACGCCGCGCAGCGTCGTCACCGGCAGGGTCTGCACCTCGACGTCGTAGCGTCCGGCCAGGTACTGCCCCGTCTCGCCCATCTCCTGCGCCGCCACGCGGTCGCCGCTGCCGGCACGGCGCACTATCACATCCACCGACGGCTGCTGCCACTGCGGGCGCTGCCCGCTGTACATCACCTTCATCGTGCCCTCGCTGACAGTGATGTCGATGGGGTTCACACGGTCAATGTCGAACTGCATCGCCTCGCGCCGCAGCGGCGGATGGGTGAAAACCGTCATATCGTAGGTCACCAGCGGGTCCATCAGCAGCGTATCCGGCTTCAGCCTGCCGTCCACACTGTAAATCGTGCTCTGGCGTATCACCCCCGTGCGGTGGTCGTAGAAAGCCACGGGGTGCTCCGTCTCATAGAGCTCGCCGCCGCCGTCCACCATATTCAGCACCACCTTGGCCTTGTGGCCGCTGAGGCGGAAGATGTCGTAGAGCGTATTGGCGAACTCCTCCTCGTGCGCCACCGGAAAGACGCTGCCGGCGCACGAGGCGTGGGCCGAGATGTTGCCCCCGATGCAGAGCACGAAAGTCTGCACCACCACGCCGCTCAGCTGCACCTGCCGTGCCACATCGCAAATCTCGGCCTCGCAGTCGTCCATGCCGTCGGTGATGATGAGTATCAGGTTGCGGCTGGAGCCCGTGGCCGGGAAGTCGCTCAGCGCGTCGGTCAGCGCCGCGGCCACCGTGCAGCCCCCTTGCGGCACAAGGGTCTTGATTTTGCTCTGCAGGCGGTAGATGTTGTCGCTGCCGAAAGGCACCTCGAGGCGTGTGCCGAACTGCTCCTTGTTCAGGTGGCCGAAGACGCGCAGGGCCACGTCGACGTCGTGCTGGCGCGACACCGAGTCGAGGAACGACAGCAGCACCTGCTGTGTCACCTTGATTTTGGCATTGCTCTGCCAGTGGTCCCACATCGAGTTGGAGCAATCCAGTATGAGCAGCAGACGCGTCTTGTCTGTCTGCTGTTGTGCCTGCACGGCGACGCCGAGAAGCAAGGCTAATATGATGATTAGTCGTTTCATGATTGTGCCGCCCCTATGGGGCTTGATATTATACAATGCAATCAAGCAGGGGTTTCGCTGCGCTCCACCACCTGCCTATACGCTTGCGCCCCTTCGGGGCTTTTTCAGAAGTCGCCGAGGGTTTCCTCAAGCTGGCAGAGGGCCTTGGGCAGGTCGTCGGCGCTGAGCACGGCACCGTGGTACTTGTTGGTGTCCTGCATGAAGTCTACGCCGTAGCCCATCTTGGTCTTCAGCAGCACGCACACCGGGCTGCCCTGGCCTGTGAGGGCCTTGGCCTTGGCCATGCCGTCGAGCACCTGCTGCATGTCGTTGCCGTTGTCGATGACCACGACCTTCCACATGAAGGCCTCGAACTTGGCCTTCAGGTCGCCGAGGCTCATCACCTCGTCCACCGTGGCGTCGATCTGCTGGTTGTTGTAGTCGACGGTGGCAATGAGGTTGTCCACGTGCTTGGCGCCTGCGAACATGGCGGCTTCCCAGATCTGGCCTTCTTCGAGTTCGCCGTCGCCGTGCATGGTGTAGACGAGGTGCTTGTCGCCCGTCATCTTCTTGCCGAGGGCGGCGCCGACGCCGACGCTGAGGCCCTGGCCCAGCGAGCCGCTGGCCATGCGGATGCCCGGCAGGCCGTGCTCGGTGCTGGGGTGGCCCTGCAGGCGGGTGCCGAAGAGGCGGAAGGTCTTGAGCTCGTCGACCGGGAAGTATCCGCGGCGGGCCATGGTGCTGTAGATCACCGGCGTGATGTGGCCCTGGCTGACGAAGAGCATGTCCTCGTCCTCGCCGCTCATGGTGAAGTTCTTGGGCTCGAAGTCCATAATGTTGAAGTTCATGGCCACGAACCAGTCGGCTGTGCCGAGCGAGCCGCCCGGGTGGCCGCTCTTGGCGTTGGTGGTCATACGGAGAATGTCGCGGCGCACCTGCGTCGCAATCTGCTGAAGTTCTTGTGTTGTTTTCATTATATTGGATTTTTTATTTTTTTTTACATACTTTAAACTGTCAGGTCAAGTGGCAAATCACTGATGTCTTTCAGCCGTTTGCCGTCTACCAATATATTCAGCATCTCAATTGAGTCCTCGGCCCCAGTCTTCATCACTGCTTGCTGCAACTCTGGCAGGGCGAAATGATAGACGCAGTCTATGTCGCCGGTACCCAATGCCAGAGAGGCAATTCTGGAAGGAAGCGGCTCACCAGTGACTACAACAATATGTGGCAGGTGTCCTTTTCGGTTGCGGATAAGTCCAAGAGCTTCCGTCCTGCTGTTTTGAGCCCTGTCGCTTCTAATGGTCCATTTGGCCGAAATCGAGGCGTGAAGTATCGGCAGGTCGTTGTTTTCTTTCCGGATATCGGTATACTTTGCCGTAGTGCCGTCGACCATATTTTCTTCACTGTTGATGCTGCTGTCTTCCTCGGGTTCGCGATATATGACCACATCGGGTGCAACCATATAGTCATTGCCGAGGCTTGCTGCCAGCTCCGCATTCTGTCGAACGTATTCGTTGAGGGCCACCAAATGTGCATACTGCACAAAACTACTTGTCTTCAGGTGGTTCCTGTTTCCCAATTTTTCGATATGCCACTGTCCGGGACGCAGGTTCTGCAATCTTGGGAACGTGTCCTGAAGGAATTCCATGTTCACCTGTTCGAATTTTGCCCCCGAAGTTTGACCGACAACCTTGTCGTGCACCTCGGCCATAAGACATGCTGCAATATGGCCGGCTATGCGCTTTGACAAGTCTGAAGACTTGTCGGCATTGCTTGGCACACCGTCTTTGTCAATAGTTAATACACTGTTGGACAGCAATGCCCTGTGATATTGCTTTCGAGCTTTTGAAATCAAGCTGTTCATTTCTATATGCATTGTTTAAAACATCGATTATTCTCTCTCCGACAGCACGTGCCACAGGTGGAGGAAAGGCGTTGCCAATCATGCGACAAGCCTTGGTTTTCTTTTCACCGAAACTCCAGTCGTCTGGGAACCCTTGTATACGGGCAATCATTCGTGGCGTAAGCTTCGGCATACCGACAAAATTTTTGTCTGGAACATCGTCGGCTACACCACGCCCGTCTATTCCCATCTCTGCCCATGCCATTCTGGCTCGTGTCGGACCCAAATCGGCTCCGCCGTGTTTCTTGCTTCCGCCTACAATTGTAGGCGCAATATCGTTTGCTTTTTTACTCCATTCCTCTGCCCCCGTCCATCCTTTTGACGCCATTAGATCATATAAAGTCCTGCCAACCGTCTTTGTGTCTTTTCTATGGGGAAAGGGATATACAAACGTGTCTTTTATCTTTTTGCTCACACCTATGATAATAACCCTTGGGCGCAATTGTGGAACGCCATAATCAGAAGCATTCAAAAGTTGTATGTGAGGATTATAGCCCATTTTCATCAATGCAACCAAGATGGAATATCTGTATTTGTCGAATTTGGACGACATCAAGCCTCTCACATTCTCTATCATCACAACACGGGGTTGTATCTCGTTAACAAGCCGCAACATTTCCGGGAACAGGTCTCTTTCGTCATCTTTGCCCAATTGCTTGCCTGCCAAACTGAACGGCGGACACGGCACTCCGCCCGACAGCAAGTCTATTTTCCCTCGGTACGGCATACCATCAAACGTGTGTACATCCTGGCAGATGACATTCCATGCAGGACGGTTGCGCCGCAGGCACTCGCAATACTCATGTTCATATTCCACCAGCGCTACATGCTCGAAGCCGGCCTGTTCAAGCCCAAGAGCCTGACCGCCTGCCCCCGCACATATTTCCAAAGAATTATACATGGTACATGCTGCTATTACTTCACTTTGAAGACATATTGGCGTGAGTTCTGGTCGACGGCGAAGAGCTCGTTGCCGTGGCGGGTGACGCTGACGGCCAGCGTGTTCTCGTCCCAGTCGTGGATGGTGCCGGTGCCGCGGTCGCCTTTCATCGTCACGTGCCCCCAGACGCGCCCCTGGGCGCCGTCGGTCTCCACATAGATGGTCTCGGTTTTGCCGCTGCGGGCCGGGGCCTTCGTGGCTTTTGCGGTGGGCTGGCTGCTCTGGGCGCTCGCCGCGGGTTGCGGTCTCGGCGTTGCCTGCGCCGCGGGGCTCTCTGCCACGGGCTCGTCCTCGTCGAGCAGGTCTTCGTCGTGGCTTTCGGCTCCGATGACCACTTTGGCGGCCGAGGTCTGTGCGGCGGGTGCCGGGGTAGGATTGCAGCCGGCTGTCAGCATGAGGACTGCCAGCGAGGCTGAAAGATAAAGGCCGAGAGATGACTGGTTGTGTTTCATTTTCGGGTTATTGTTTCGTGTTTAAAATTTTAGTGTCGATTGCCTGTTCCGATTCTTCGGGCAGGGTGGGGAAGAGGTTGCGGCCGATGATGGCCTCCACTTCGTCTACCGGTACGGCATAGCGTCGGGGCGAGCCGTCTTGTTTGTTGTTTTCGACGATGAAGCCCACCGTGCGGTAGCCGTCGGCGGTGCTGACGGCCAGTGCTTTGAAGAAGGCTTTCGGCACCCACACCCGTGCCTCGCCGATGGTTGTGGGGCTGGCGGCGGTGTCGTGTATCGGGCCGCAGACCACCCACACGGTGCCGTAGCGTTTGGCCACGCGGCGCGTCAGCTCCTCTATCTTGCGCCAGGCCTGGCTGTTCATCTCATGGTCCTGAGGGCAGATATTGGTGAAGTAGTAGCTCTCTTCCAGCGCCTGGCAACTCCAGCGCATGTCGGCCCGCGGTGCCATGTGGCCCTTGTCGTAGCCGCTGCGGCTGTAGTCTTCGCGGCTGGCCTTCGGGAAGTCGACGTCGGGGTCGCGGCTGAAGCTGAATTGGCCGTCGTTCAGGCCGTCGGCCTCCTCGGCTGTGAGCTCCCACGCCACCCAGTCGGGGCAGAGCGTGGTGTGGTTGTAGGAGGCAGTGTAGCCCAGATGGCGTACAATGTCCTCAGAGGTCTCTGTGGCAGGCAGTTCGAGGCCTTCGACGTGCGGCTGCGCCACCTGCGCCGAGGGCGCGGGATTGCAGGCTGCCAGCAGCGTCAGTGCAGCTATGAATATGCTCTTTTTTGTCATAATTTCGTTGTGCAAAGATACGAAAAAAAATGACACAAGAAAATATATTTTAATAACATGTTTGTGACAAAAAGTTATCAACAGGTCTGGACGGGGTGCCGAGGGTCTTTTCGGAGCCGTTTTTCATCGTCCGGCGACGAGTCGAAAGTGCTGTCGGTTTGCTTAATTTATGTTAAATTTACCTATTTTTAAGCCATTTTCGAGCCAAAAGAGTCGTATTTCGGTCTCTACCGGTAGTGCATATCAACGATACTTCAACGATATATCAACGATATTTCAACGATTACAATCGTTGAAATTTCGTT
>JAZNSV010000065.1:0-14881 GCA_045591485.1 Bacteroidales bacterium
AACCCGGAGGTCGTCGGTTCGAATCCTTCCCCCGCTACCTAAAGTCAGAGGGCACTTCATGCGAAGTGCCCTCTCTTATTTTCGAAATAATTATCCGCAATTTCTGCAAATTACAGATAATCATTTTCCCCCAACAATCAATTTTCATCAAAAAAACGAAAGAAAATTTTGCCGGTTTGGAAAATAGTTGTATCTTTGCAACACGAAATTAGTAAACGGAATATAAACAATCGTCTAACAACTAACGGGTTAGACGGCAAAAAAGAGAAAAATGAAAAAAGGAATCCATCCCGAAAACTACCGCCTCGTGGTGTTCAAAGACATGAGCAACGACAACATGATCCTCACCAAGAGCTGTGCAAACACCAAAGAGACCGTGGTCTACACCGACGGCAAAGAGTACCCCGTGGTGAAACTCGAAATCTCGAACACCTCGCACCCCTTCTTCACCGGCAAACTGAAGCTGGTTGACACCGCCGGTCGCGTGGATAAGTTCATGAACAAGTACAAACGCTACAGCAAAAAGGGCGAATAAGAGTCCGCGTAGCACCCCAAGACGAGAAAAAAGTAATTTGTTTTAGATTTTTTGGATCTAAGAAACCCTGCCATAAAGGCGGGGTTTTCTTTACATTCCCCATACTCTACACACATGCCGGAGAACACAATATACACTATGCGGCACCGCTTTCGCTACGGCGAGGTGGTGCTGGGTTCTATCGGAGACAGCCTCTGCCTGTGCCTTTGGCCGGCATCGACACACTACAGCGCCGTCGTTCGACGCCTGCAGAGAGGCTTCGACGCCGACGTGGTGGAGCAGCCTACCGCTGTTACGCTAACAGCCGCCAGCATGATAGACAACCAGTTTATGCACTGCATGCCGATGACGATGCCATTGCGCACATACGGCACACAGATGCAGCAGGCCGTGTGGCGAGCCATAGCGGCCATACCGCCCGGCTACACCGAAAGCTACAGCGACCTGGCGCACAGGACAGGCTATCACACAGCGGTGCGGGCCGTGGCATCGTCTGTCGGCGCCAACGCGCTGAACCTCTTCATACCATGCCACCGGGTGCTGCCGGCCGACGGCTCGGTGGGCAACTACGCCGGACTCCCCTATACAAAATATCGACTGCTACGCCACGAGGGAGTAGCAGTCGAATATCGTCGCATTGTGCGGATTTAGAGGAGTTGCTCGATGGCCTTCTCCACATCGGCCATCGGGTCGGTAGGCTCGAAACGGCGCACCACGTTACCCTTGCGGTCGATGAGGAATTTGGTGAAATTCCATTTGATGTCGGAATTCTTGTCGTACTCCGGATCAGAAGAACGGAACATCTTGTCGAGATAGGCGCCACGCGGGTCGGTGGTGTCGAAGCCGCCGAAGGGGGCCTTCTCCTTGAGCCATGTGAAGAGCGCCGTAGCGCTGTCGCCATTGACATCAATCTTGGCCATCTGAGGGAAAGTCACGTTGTAGGTGCCGGTGCAGAAGGCATGAATCTCTTCATTGCTGCCGGGAGCCTGGGCGCCGAACTGGTTGCAGGGGAAATCGAGAATGCAGAGGCCTCGGTCGGCATAACGGCTGTAGAGCTGCTGCAACTCGGTGTACTGAGGGGTGAAGCCGCACTGGGTGGCGGTGTTGACCACCAGCACCACCTTGCCCTCGAGCGTGGCGAGGTCAATGGTGTTGCCGTCGCCATCGACAGCGTCGAAAAGATAAAGGTTGTCGGCAGCGAGAGTATCGGCAACCGCAGGGCTCTCTGTCTTCTGCTTGCAGGCGCCGAAGAGAGCCACAGCGGCAATCGCAAGGAACATGAATTTAATGCGTTTCATTTGTTCTATACTGTTTTAGAGTTGATTCTTAATGGCGTTTTCCATCACCGTCATATTGGCATTGGGCTCGAAACGACGCACCACATTGCCTTCGCGATCGATGAGAAACTTGGTGAAATTCCACTGGATTTCGCCGGGCTTTTTCTCCTTGAGCCATACATAAAGCGGCGAAGCACTTGAACCGTTGACATTGATTTTGGCAAACTGGGGGAACGATATATTATATTCGCCGGTGCAGAAATCGTGTATATCGTCGTAGCTGCCGGGTGCCTGACCGCCGAACTGGTCGCAGGGGAAGTCGAGAACGGTGAAACCGCTGTCGCGATAAGTTTCATAGATACGTTCCAGGTCTTCATACTGAGGGGTGTAGCCGCACTGAGTGGCGGTATTGACCACCAAGAGCACTTGGCCGGCATAGGTTGAAAGAGAGACGCTGTCGCCCTGCCCGTCGAGAACTTTGAACTGATAGATGTTGTCCACCACCACTTCGGGTTCTTGCACGACATCCTGCGTCTTGTCGTCGTCCTTGCTGCAACCCATAGCCGACAAGGCCGCGGCAGCAAGGAGCATAATCACTTTGGAATACTTCATAATGTGCATTTTATTTAATTTTTGCGGGTGCAAAAATACACAAAAAATTGAAAGTGGATAAAATATTTTTGTCGGGTGGGCTTTTTTTTGTATCTTTGCATCTCAAAATATAATATAATAAGGGCGAAATAAACATAAAACAACATGACAAAGAGATACATCGCACTTGCACTTGCTCTGACACTTGCCACCGGCGGTGCCATGGCCCAGAAAAAGAAACAGACACAGCCAGACTACAACGGAGGCATCACGACAGAGATGATGCAGCAGATGAAGAAAGGTTTCGGCGGCTCAGCCTCCGACAAGGCCCTGCGCAACATCATGGTGAACCAGAGCCCGCAGAAGCTGGCCATGAACTATGAGAACGCCACGAAGTTCGACTCGCACTTCTCGCACCGCGTGGTCAGCAAGGCCGTCACCGACCAGAAGAGCAGCGGTCGCTGCTGGATGTTCACCGGCATGAACGTGCTACGCAACCAGGCCATCCGCAAGCACCACCTGCCCGCCGACTTCCAGTTCTCGCAGGCGTACCTCTTCTTCTACGACCAGCTGGAGAAGAGCAACCTCTTCCTGCAGGCCATGATAGACACCTACAAGAAGCCCATGAACGACCAGGAGGTGGAGTGGCTCTTCAAGAACCCCATCGGCGACGGCGGTCAGTTCACTGGCGTGGCCAACCTGATAGACAAGTACGGCCTCGTGCCTGCCGACGTGATGCCGGAGACCTACAACACCAACAACACCAGCAGCATCAGCAACCTCATAGCCCTCAAGCTGCGCGAAGACGGCCTGCAGCTGCGCGAGATGGCAGCCCAGAAGAGCATGACGCCTGCAAAACTCCAAGCCAAGAAGACCGAGATGCTCGGCACCATCTACCGCATGCTGGCCCTGACCATGGGCGAGCCGCCGGCAGAGTTCTCCTGGCAGCAGAAGGACGCCAAGGGCGAGATAGTGGAGACCGCCACCTATACCCCGAAGGAGTTCTACGAGAAGTTTGCCAAGACCGACTTCAGCAAGTACTACATGGTGATGAACGACCCCACCCGCGAGTACTACAAAGTGTATGAGATACAGTACGACCGCCACGTCTACGACGGCCAGAACTGGCGCTACCTCAACCTGCCCATGGAGGACATCGCCCCCATGTGCATAGCCTCCATCAAGGACAGCACGATGATGTACTTCAGCTGCGACGTGGGCAAGTTCCTTAACCGCGACAACGGCCTGATGGACATGAACAACTACGACTACGAGAGCCTCATGGGCACCACTTTCGGCATGGACAAGAAGCAGCGCGTCAGCACCTTCGCCAGCGGCAGCAGCCACGCCATGACCCTCTGCGCCGTGGACCTTGACAAGGACGGCAAGCCCCTCAAATGGATGGTGGAGAACAGCTGGGGCCCCAACTACGGCTGGCAGGGCAACCTGATCATGACCAACGACTGGTTCAACGAGTACATGTTCCGCGTGGTGCTCGAAGAGAAATACATTCCCGCCAACATCCGCGCCATGATGGACCAGAAGCCCATAATGCTTCCCGCTTGGGATCCGATGTTCGCCCCTGAAGAATAGCGATTCAAAAAAAAGACTACGATGAAAGATTTCACGTTCCAGAATCCTGTAAAGATACATTTCGGCCACGACAAGCTGAGTCTGCTCGGCGACGAGCTCAAGAAATTCGGCAAACGAGTGCTGCTCACCTATGGTGGCGGCTCTATCAAGAAGATTGGCCTCTACGACCGCGTGCTGCAGGCTGTGAAAGATGCCGGCATGGAGCTCTATGAGCTGTCCGGCATAGAACCCAACCCACGCATCGACTCGGTACGCAAGGGAGCACAGATGTGCAAAGAGCACAATATCGACGTATTGCTGGCAGTCGGGGGCGGCTCCACCATTGACTGCACAAAATGGATCGCCGCAGCAGCATGCGTAGAGCACGACGCTTGGGACTTCTTCGACTACGAGAAATGGGCGCCGGTAGAGAAGGCGCTGCCCATCGTCAGCATACTGACGCTCTCGGCCACCGGTTCGGAGATGGATAGTGGCGGAGTCATAAGCAATCCCGCCACCGACGACAAGCGCGGCCGCCAGAGCCAGCTGCTCTTTCCGAAGGTGTCATTCCTCGACCCCACCCTCACCTACAGCGTAAGTCCATTCCAAACAGCAGCCGGCAGTGCCGACATCTTCTCGCACCTGATGGAAGTTTATTTTGCTCCTGGCGAGACGATGTATATGCTCGACACATTCATAGAAGGCATGATGCGCACCGTGATCCGCTACGCCCCCATAGCCATTCGCGAGCCCGAGAACTATGAGGCACGCGCCAACCTAATGTGGACATCGAGTTGGGCCATAAACGGGTTGGTGGGAGCCGACAAGCCACAGGCTTGGAGCTGCCACCCGATGGAGCATGAACTCTCGGCAGTATACGACATCACCCACGGCCTGGGGCTTGCCATCCTCTCGCCGCGCTGGCTTGAGTACTGCATGAACGAGGACACCATGCCCAAGATAGCCCAATTCGGCATCAACGTCTTCGGTATCGAGCCCACCATGCCTCAACGCGAGATAGCACTGCGCGCCATCGATGCACTCGGACATTTCCTGTTCGACACCCTGGGCTTGAAGCGCACCCTGCCCGAATGTGGCATCGACGAGAGCCACTTCGAATCAATGGCCGCCAAAGCCGTACTGCCCTACGAAGGCAATCTGCCCGGCTTCCGCACGCTGACGAAAGACGATGTGGTAAACATATACCGCATGTGCATGAAATAAATTAAAAATCAAACAATAACACAAACAATCAAACAAATGAAGAAAGCATTTCTGATTCTTGGCGCCGTTGCCATCTGCGCCAGCTCTGTGTTCGCACAGGACGAGAAGAAAGAGGACGAGGGCTACAAATTCGACACCGTCAAGGTGCTGCCCATCACCTCCGTGAAAGACCAGAACAACGCCGGTACCTGCTGGAGCTACAGCGGCATCGCCTTCCTCGAAGCCGAGCTGCTCCGCATGGGCAAGGGCGAGTATGACCTCAGCGAGATGTACGTCGTAGAGAAGACCTACAACGACCGCGCCATGGCCGCCGTCCGCACCCACGGCGACGTCTCCTTCAGCCAGGGCGGCGCCTTCAACGACGTCATCTACTGCCTGAAAAACTACGGCATGGTGCCCGATGCCGAGATGCCTGCCGGTGCCACCTATGGCGATACACTGAGCAACCACACCGAGCTCAGCGCCCTCACCGATCGCATGGTAGAGGCTGTTGCCAAAGGCAAACTGAAGAAACTGCAGTACAGCCCCGACGGCCAGCCCCTGTGGCTCAAAGCCGTTGCCGCCGTACACGAGATATACCTTGGCAAGATTTCTGAGAAGTTCAACTACAAAGGCGTTGAATACACTCCCAGGAGCTTCGGCGAGAGCCTCGGCCTGAACCCCGAAGACTATGTCAGCATCACCAGCTTCACTCACCACCCCTTTTACGAGCAGTTCGTCCTCGAAATCCAGGACAACTGGCGTTGGGGCCAGAGCTACAATGTGCCCATCGATGAGATGATGGACATCTTCGACTACGCCATCGACAACGGCTATACCATTGCATGGGGCAGCGATGTCAGTGAGACTGGCTTCAGATATACCCGCAAAGGCTACGCTGTATTGCCCGCCACCGATGGCAAGGCCGCAGCAAAAGTTGGTAGCGACCAGGCCAAATGGAGCGGCATGAGCGCCAGCGACATTGCCGACGAGGCTGCCAAGCACCCCACACCGCAGCGCTGGGTGACCCAGGAAGAGCGCCAGCAGGCCTACGACAACTGGGAGACCACCGACGACCACGGTATGCTCATCTTCGGCAAAGCCAAAGACCAGATGGGCAACGAATACTACATGGTGAAGAACAGCTGGGGTAAATACAACGGCGAGTTCGGCGGCAACTTCTTCGTCAGCAAAGCCTTTGCCCGCTACAAAACCATGAACATCGTTGTCCACAAGGACGCCATCCCCGCCGCCATCAAGGCCAAACTTGGCATCCAGGACAGCAAAGCCAACAACACCAAGAAAGGCAAAAAGAAATAACACAATCAGCATAATATTATGAGCCTCGTACAATAAATACATACACGACAACAGTCCGGTGACCAACCTGCCCGACCTCTTGGGCTGGCACCACAACAACCCGCTCGGCATCTCGCCTCTGGCGCAACTGATTATCATCTTCGTGCTGGTGGCAGTGATGGAGGCTTTCGACTACATGATACGCCACCGCGAGAAGCCACAGTACTACCCCGTGCTCTATACGCTACTCGGTGTCTCTGTGGTTGCAGTGTTCTACTATTGCTTCCAAAACGGGCTTCCACTGCTAACCGACAGCGTGCAAGAAAACCAGCCCTGCATCGGATGGTTCTGCCAGCCAAGCATCGTAGGCTGGCCATGGGCTATTGTGGGACTTATTGCCTTGACCTTCGTTATCTACAGCCTGCTATGTGGCGTCATGCAAGTAGCCGCCCAGCTTTCTGTAGAGACCGGACTTATCGAGGACAAACCCTGGAAAGAATGGAAATGGGCCCTGTTTATCGTACTGCTGGGTTGCGCCGTGGTTGGCATCAGCTATTACTTTAACCAAGCCGTGTCGTCGTGGGCATTTCTCGTCTTCAACGCACTGCTTGTTGCATTTGTCATCTTCAAGATAGTTTACGACTGCATCCGCTGCCACAATATATGGTGGTCACTGCTTATCGGCCTGAGTTTCCTGCTCGGCATCACCGCCACCTATATGCTCACACTCGAATGCCTGCGTGGACTTATCTTCCTGCTTGTGCTATTCATGGTTTTCTTCAGCCGCGCCAAAGCCCGCAAGAAAAAGAAAAACAAATAAGAGCACACCTTGCAACAGACAAGAAAAAGGCTGTCTTTTCCAGACAGCCTTTTTCTTTTAAGAGCATACAACCAATTATAAATGCCCAGGCCGCACCGAAGGCGCGACCTGGGATTAATTGAAGTTATTTCAACTGAAAATTGATTGGTAAATTGTATTCAGCGCGAACGGGCTTGCCATCAACAGTACCGGGTCTCCATTTGGGCATGGCATTGACCACGCGGAGTGCTTCCTCGTCGCATCCGCTACCGATGCCACGCAGCACCTTGGCATCCTTCACCGAGCCATCGGTATCAATCACAAAGCGCACGAACACACGTCCTTGCACACCATCAATCTTGGCTTGCTCTGGATAACGGATGTTCTCGGCCAGATACCTGTACAGAGCCTCGACACCGCCAGGGAATTCCGGAGTGGTCTCGGCAAGGGGATGTTCGTTCACCTTAATGTCATTAGACCCTTCTTCTTTGACAGTGAACAATATCTCGGCATCGCCCATAGGTGTGCCATGTTGCCAGATGGCAGTGAATATGACTCCGACATGCCCTTCATCGGTTTTAACTTTTGTCTTACGGCTGAGGCTGCCGCTTGCAACACCTTTTTCTATCTGCCTGTCTATCTCTTTGAGCATTCTTTTCTCCATACGATTGAGCACTTTGCCTTTGGCGCGCCCTTTCGATGTAGTGAAATCGGATAGCTCCCAGTTGTGCCAGCTGGTGCCCCACCCTTCTCCGCTGCAGCTAACGTTACCTCGAAAAGCTCCATCGGCATCAAGATCGAGTTTGCTGTGGCAGTTGAGGTAGCCAAAGCCTACTAATGGCAACTTAAGCCCACCTTGCTTGCTATAACTGATTTCGAGCAAGGTGCGTCCATGACCAGTTTCGGTTGTTGCCTGGCCTGCATCGGTGCGACTGCCGAAAGCCAGCAGCAGAGCCGCCACAGGCAGCAGCGCCAGCGTCTTCCATGCGCCGAAGCGCGTTTTTTTGCGTTTCATCATTGTGATACGTTTTTTAATGTTGATACTTTGGAAATTATTGGTGATATGGCCATATCCGAACCCTGTGGCCTGCCGGTAAAGCAGGCCGATATAGGCTTTGCGGCTGCAGCTGCCGAGCGCGGCCTCGTCGGCCTGATATTCGTGCACAGCACGCAATTCGTTCAGCATCAGCCACGAGAAGGGGTTAAACCATGACGCACAGCACATCAGCCGCATAGCCAGCACATCCCAGGAGTGCCACATGCGGAGATGTGCCCCTTCGTGGGCAAGGATGCAGAGTATCTCGTTGCGGCTCATCGCGCGCGCACCTATAACAATGTGGTTGAAGAAGGAGCATGGCTCGCTGTTGTCGTCTATCAGATGAAGACTCAGACGTCCATGTCGCCGGACAGGTAGCCTGTACAGCTTCAGTACAGTGCGCACAATGTCTGTTGCCAGCATTGCCAACATCAGAGCCACTCCAGCAAGGTACAGCACCGCTGGCAAGAATGCCGAGATGTTGGTCGATGCCGGTTCTGTTGCCCCGTCCGGTGGCATGATGTTGGCCGGAGCAAGATACATTGTGGTGTAAAACGGGCTATCTGTCAACGGCCAATGGGAAAGATCCGGCATCCTCAGCAGTGGCAGCAGCAGGCTGAACAACAGCGAGCATACGAGCATCGAACGGCTGACCATAAGCCAACGGTCGCGCCTGAGCAACAGACAGTAGCATCCATAGAGGATACCCGAAGCCAGTGTGGAAAATATAGCCCAGCGTATCATGACTCAAGTTCTTTTGTTATGGCCTCGAGGTCTTCGAGACTGACCTCCTGTTTGTCGACAAGGAACGACACCATGGCTCGCGCCGACGAACCGAAGTAGCGTGCTGCAAAACCTTTAAGTTGCTGCTGCATATACTCTTCGCGCGTGACAAGCGGATAGTAGCGGTTCGAGCGGTTGAAAGTCTCATGACCCACAAAGCCTTTTTGCTCGAGTATGCGCACCACGGTGAGCACTGTGTTGTAGGCAACCTCGCTTTCGACTGCTGCAACGATTTCGCTTGCAAAGCCTTGTCCTACTTTCCATATAGCCTGCATTACTTGTTCTTCGGCCTTTGTCAGTTCTTTTTCCATTTGTTGATAATTTTAATTTTATAACTAATTATTTAGTTAATAAACGCAGCTTTTAGTTTAATATTGTATGTAGGTATATTTTTTTTCAAAAAAAATGGGACCCCTTTGTGGAGATCCCATTTTCTATTGACTTAATTGCTGGTCAACTATCTGTTGGCATACATGTCTTCGTAGTACTTCATGTAGTCGCCGCTGGTGACGTTGTCCATCCACTCCTGGTTGTCGAGGTACCAGCGGACGGTCTTATCGATGCCTTCCTCGAACTGCAGGCTGGGCTCCCAACCGAGCTCACGCTGGAGCTTGGAGGAGTCGATAGCGTAGCGCAGGTCGTGGCCAGCGCGGTCGGTGACGTAGGTGATGAGGTCCATATCCTGGCCCTCGGGGCGGCCAAGGAGACGGTCGACGGTGTTGATGAGCACCTTGATGATGTCGATGTTCTTCCACTCGTTGAAGCCTCCGATGTTGTAGGTCTCGGCCACCTTGCCTTTGTGGAAGATGAGGTCGATGGCACGGGCGTGGTCCTCGACGTAGAGCCAGTCGCGCACGTTCTCGCCCTTGCCGTAGACGGGCAGGGGTTTGCGGTGACGTATATTATTAATGAATAAGGGGATGAGTTTTTCGGGGAACTGGTAGGGGCCGTAGTTGTTGGAGCAGTTGGTGACGATGGTGGGCAGGCCGTAGGTGTCGTGGAAGGCGCGGACGAAGTGGTCGCTGCTGGCCTTGGCGGCGCTGTAGGGGCTGTGGGGCTGGTACTTGAGGTCCTCGGTGAAGAACTGTTCGCCGTAGGCCAGATGGTGCTCGCCGCTGGAGGCCTTGGTGGTGAACGGCGGTTTGATGCCTTCGGGATGTGTCATCTGGAGGGCGCCGTAGACCTCGTCGGTGGAGATGTGGTAGAAGCGCTTGCCTTCGAACTTCTCGGGCAGGGTCTCCCAGTAGCACTTGGCGGCCTGCAGGAGGCTGAGGGTGCCCATGACGTTGGTCTGCGCGAAGGTGAAGGGGTCCTTGATGCTGCGGTCCACATGGCTCTCGGCGGCGAGGTGGATGATGCCGTCGATGTGCTCGTCCTGCATCAGCTTGTAGACACCGTCGAAGTCGCAGATGTCCATGCGGACAAACTTGTAGTTGGGCTTGTCCTCGATGTCCTTGAGGTTGGCCAGGTTGCCGGCGTAGGTCAGCTTGTCGAGGTTGATGATCTTGTACTGCGGGTACTTGTTTACAAAAAGCCGTACCACATGGCTTCCGATGAATCCGGCTCCGCCGGTGATGATAATATTCATGTTTTTTTGATTGTTGATTTGCTTAATTGTATGATTGAAAACGAGAAAAGCGACACAATATTGTGTCGCTCCTCTTTTTTTGTCGGAAAAAAGTGTTATTGCGGGTTGCCGGTGCGGGCCTGGCGTTCGAGTTCCATCTTGCCGAAGCGCAGGGTGAGGCCGAAGGAGATGTACTGCGAGCTGGTGGTGCGGCGGCCGCCGCCCTGGTAGTAGGGATTGGTGGTCTGCCACTGTTCGCTGACGCTGGCGAAGACGTCTTTGATGTTCAGGTAGAGCGACAAGTGACGGTCCAGCAAGTCGGCACTGAGGCCAAAGTCAGTGCGGAAGGTGGGCTCGTGGATGTTCATCGGGGCAATCTGTCGCGTGGTGTAGCTCACGGTGCCGAACACTTGCAGCACATCCCAGAGTTTGGCCCATGCGTTGAGACGCAGGCGGCCGCTCCAGGCGGCGTCCATGGCCCACTCGCCTGGGCGGTACTGGAGGCGGTAGTGGTAGTTGTAGGCCGAAGCCGATAGACGCAGGTTGAAGAATGCTGTGGGACGGTAGGTGACGTTCAGCGTGCCGCCAGCCAGCCCGGCGTCGCCGATGTTGTGGGGCATGGTGTACGACACCTCGCGCCCGAAGACCTCGCTGTAGGCTACGTCGCCCAGACTGCTGACGGCGTCCTGCTCGGCCCTCCAGTAGAGCTCGGCGCCGACATTGCCGAAGCCGTCGAAGTATTTGTCCCAGCGCCCCTCGAGGTTGTGCGACACGGTGGGTTGCAACGCCGGATTGCCGACGTCGTAGTTTTCGGTGTAGTAGTTGACGAACGGGGTGAGGTTGTCGGCTGTCGGCGTCTCTGTGCGACGCGTCCAGCTGAGGGCGAAGGTGTGCATGCTCTTAGTATGATAGGTGAGGTGGATGGACGGTACCGGCACGGTCCATGTGCGGTCCACTGTGGCGGTGGTGTAGCCGTCCCAGGTGCCCTCCACATGCTTGCGACCGGCCTGCATGCCCAGCTTGACGGTGAGGTCGCCGAAGCGGCGCAGCAGGGTGATGTAGCCTTGGTATTTCCAGCCGCTCTCGCTGTTGTTCATGCTCCGCAACGCGTCGTGAACGGTCACACCGTCAATGATGCTGTCGGCGGTGTGGACGTAACTGCTCGGGAAGTCGCGTCCGCCGCCGAGACCCACCTCCAGTTCCCACAGCTTTCCTATCGGCAGCGTGTAGCCGGCATCGACGTAGGTGCTGAGGCTACCGCGTTTCCGCGTGTCGGATTGAAGCGTGACGTCCTGCCCGACCAAAGACGAGTAGGTGCGCGTGTCGGTGCCAGTGCTATGGTATCCAAAGGTGCTGCCTCCGAGGTGCAGCCACAGCTTCTCGCCTTCGGTGTTGAAGCGCCGCGTGTACTCCACACCACCGAAGCCGCCTGCCTGCGGGTAGCGGTAGTCGGAGGTGTTTCGGTAACTGTAGTCGCCTGGCGCATAGATGAGCTCATGCCATTGGCAATCAGTGTTGCTTCCGTGGAAGTAGACCGACGGATAGGCGCCACCCCAGAGGCGGACGGTGCGCTGGGTGTCGATGTCGTAGTGGCCGCTGAGCCACAGGTAGCTGCCGTGGCGCCGCGCGTCGCTGTGCGAGGTGTAGCTGCGCACGGCACTGGTGTCGCCCTGCGGGGTGAGCATCATGTTGCTGCCGCTCTGGTCGGTCCAGGTGTGGGAATAGTCGTACTCGGCGTAGACGTTGAAGGAGAATTTCTTGCCGCCATAGACGTAGCTGACCCATGGCGACACCTGCGGGCGCAGGTTGCCGCTGGCGCCAAAGGTGAGGAACTCGTTGTGCTTCACCTTGCGGCGCATCACGAGGTTCACCACCGGGCCACCACCGTCGTAGCGTGCCGAGGGGTTGGTGATGACCTCGATGCGGTCGATGGCGCCGGCCGGCAGGTTCCTGATGTACTGCCGCAGGGCTTCGCCGCTGAGGTTCGAGGGGCGGTCGTCGATCCACACGTCAACGCTCTGCGAGCCGCGCAGGGTGATGTTGCCCTCGGCGTCAACATCTACGCCGGGAGCATTTTGAAGGGCGTCGCTGGCGGTGCCGGTCTGCACACTGGGGTCGTCGCTGACGTTGTAGAGCTGCTTCTCGCCGTCGACGCTGTAGAGCGGACGCACGGTGGTGATCTCCATCTCCTCCAGCTGTCGCACCGACTCGGGGATGTAAAGGCTGTCGACTGCGATGGTGTCATTTGATTGGGCGTAGCCCATGCCCGCCGCCGCTCCGAGGAGCAGCAGCACGATTGCTGTACGCTTCATGTTATGTGGTGTTTAGGTTATTTCTTGCGGCGGTAGGTGTAAGTGTCGCGCTGGTGTCCGTCGCCTCCGTAATAGGTAAAGATGCTGCTGTAGACGAAAACGAGCGTGTCGCTATCAAGTTGCTGGATATGCCATACTTCTTCACCTCTTTCGTTGCGCAGCAGCAGCGAGTCGCCCACCATCTGCCACTCGACGGCGCAGGGTTCATAGACGAACTTGTGGTTCTCTGTCGTGTTATTCCATGCCATCACCGTGGCAGTGCCGTCGGTACGGAAGTCTATCTCGTCCAAAATATGCTCCTCTCCCATGTCTGCTGGTACACGGGGATAAGGGCTGTCACCGTGAAATATATGTTCTGCCGTGCCGCTGACGTACTCCCATTGCCCCACCAGAGGGCTGCTTTTAGGAGTGCAGGCAGCCAGCAGCACTGCCGCTGTTATTGGCAATACCACCAGTGGCTTCATCCATCCGCTACGGTTGCGCCGCTGCGCCATCATGGCGATGCGCTGGTGAACCATACGGTAGTCGAATCCATTAGCCAACGGGCTGTAGCGATGGCCGCTCACCTGGTGGTAGAACAGCTCGGCATAGTCGACACTCATCATCGCGCTGTCGGCGATGTACTCGTGCACACGCTTGAGCTCGCGAGCGTATAGATATATGAAAGGGTCGAACCACAGCACCACCTTGGCCAGTTCGCAGAACATGATGTCCGCGGTGTGGCGCTGGCGCACATGCACCCGCTCGTGTCCCACAAGTTGCTGCACCTCGGCTTCGGAGAAGCCGCGTGTGCCCACCACAATGCGGCGGCCGAAGGAGAAGGCCGACGTGTTGTCGTCGAGCAGAGCCACCAGCACCCCGTCGCACTCCTCGAAGGGCAGCCCTCGCATCCTGCGCCAGAGGGAGACCAACCGGACTAGCAGTACCGCTGTTGCGGCGACGGCTCCGGCTATCCACAGCCAGAATAGCCAGTTGATGTCAGCCTGCTGGATCGGGCTGGTCTGCCCAGTCGGACTTGTCTCTGCTGTCTGATATGTCAGGGTAGGGAAGATGCCTGTGGCCCCCTCGTTCATCACGTATTGATGTGGGACTGCAATATGCAGGTGGACTGCAGGCAACAGGAAGGCCAGCAACAATGTTCCCAACAGATAGAACCGCACCATCTGGTGGCGCTTCTCACGGCGCATCAGCAGCCAGTAGGCGGCGAAGAACAGGGCCGTCGCCGTGGCGGCCAAAAGCAGGTAGTTCATGACTGCACCTCCTTCCGCTTTTCTTCGATGATGCTGGCCAGGGCGTCGAGGTCCTCCTTGCCGATGCCCTTGTCCTCCATGAAGAAGGACACCAGCTGGCGGTAGCTGCCGCCGAAGTAGTTGCCCACCAGGGCGCTGAGCTGTCGGCCGGAGTAGTCGGCCTTGCTTACCAGCGGGTAGTACTGGTTGTTGCCGCCCAGGGTGCGGTGCCCCACGAAGCCTTTCTGCTCCAGGATGCGGATTTCTGTCAGCACCGTGCGATAGGCCGGCTTGGGGTCGGCCACCGCCTCGGCAATCTCGCCGGCAAAGCCTTCGCCCAACTGCCACACGGCCTGCATCACCTGCTCCTCGGCTTTGGTTAGGGCCGATACCGATTCATTTCCATTCTTTGACATATTCCGTTGATTTAGTTATTAAACATATGATTAATATTTTAATCACACAAATAAACGTCGTCTGGAGACGATTATTGTGCCTTTGGATTAAAAATATAATCCTTTAACAAACTTTAACAAACCTTAAGTTCAACTCATAAATGCAACACTTTGGTCAAAAACAGAAAAAGGAGCGCGGAAGCCTTTAAACTTTCAAAGGAGAAGCGCAAAAAAAATGCGGCTTCTCCCTTGATTGCGGAAAAATGTGTATCTTTGTGCTCCT
>JAZNSV010000066.1:0-20132 GCA_045591485.1 Bacteroidales bacterium
GCCGATTTTGGACTGCTTTGGCAGAGGTTTTCTTCGGCCGTTGTACGATACATGTACGATATATGTACGATACTTGTACGATTGGCAATCGTACAAGTATCGTACATATATCGTACATGTATCGTACAACGGGTATAGGGGTACACTATATGATGTTGATTTAAAGTGAGTTAGATGCAAATAAACAGTTCACAGAGCGCTAACCGACGGAATGACAGCCAATTGCGGCCTGTTTTTTGCTCTCGGACAAGGACAAAAGGCGTCAAAACGACGGCACCCGCCATTGCCGAACCGCGCCTTAGGCTATGCTCAACATCGTGCATACTGTTAAGAATTGTTAACCGACAACGCTTTTAACATTTTTCTTCCCCACGGTCGCTATTTATTTTGTATCTTTGCATTTTCGGACATAAAACAGCAAACAAATAAAACACACTGAATATGAAAGCATATATCGAAGCCAACAAGGACCGATTCCTTGAAGAACTGTTTTCCCTTATCCGCATACCGAGCATCAGCAGCGAGCAGGAGCACAAGCCCGACATGGTGCGTTGCGCCGAGCGATGGAAAGAGCTGCTGCTGGCGGCCGGTGCCGACCGTGCCGAGGTGATGCCCACCGAGGGCAACCCCGTGGTGTATGGCGAGAAAACCATCGACCCCAAGAAGCCCACCGTGCTGGTGTACGGCCACTACGACGTGATGCCCGTGGCTCCGCTCGAGCTGTGGCGCACCGAGCCGTTCGAGCCCGTGGTGAAGGACGGCAAAATCTGGGCCCGCGGTGCCGACGACGACAAGGGACAGAGCTTCATGCACGCCAAAGCCTTCGAGTACATGGTGCGCACCGGCAACCTGCCCTGCAACGTGAAGTTCATGCTTGAGGGCGAGGAGGAAATCGGCAGCGGCTCGCTCTACGGATTCTGCGAGAAGAACAAGGAGCTGCTGAAGGCCGACGTGATACTGGTCTCCGACACTTCGATGATAGCCCCCGATGTGCCATCGATCACCAGCGGCCTGCGCGGACTGTGCTACTGGGAGGTGGAGGTGACCGGTGCCAACCACGACCTGCACAGCGGCATCTTCGGCGGCGCGGTGGCCAACCCCATCAATGTGCTGTGCAAGATGATTGCCGACCTGCACGACGAGAACGGCCACATCACCATACCCGGTTTCTACGACGACGTGCTGGTGCTGAGCGACGAGGAGCGCGCGCTGATGGCGCAGGCCCCCTTCGACGAGGAGGCGTACAAGCGCGAGCTCGGCGTGAAGGCGCTGAAGGGCGAGAAGGGCTACACCACGAAGGAGCGCACGGGCATACGTCCCTGCCTGGATGTGTGCGGCATCTGGGGCGGCCACACCGGCGAGGGCACCAAGACGGTGCTGCCGAGCAAGGCCTACGCCAAGATAAGCACGCGTCTGGTGGCCAACCAGGATTTTGAGAAGATAAGCAAGATGTTCCAGGAATACTTCGAGAGCGTGGCTCCGGACTATGTGACGGTGAAGGTGACGCCCTGCCACGGCGGCGCGGCCTATGTGGCCCCGCTGGAGCTGAAGTCTTACAAGGCTGCCGAGAAGGCGATGACGGAGACCTACGGCAAGCGTCCCATCCCCACCCGCAGCGGCGGCTCGATTCCCATCGTGGCCGGTTTCGAGAAGATTCTGGGTCTGAAGAGCATACTGATGGGCTTCGGCCTGGCCAGCGACGACATCCACGCCCCCAACGAGAACTACCCGCTGGAGCAGTTCTTCAAGGGCATAGAGACCATTCCGCTGTTCTATAAGTATTTCGCCGAATAGAAAAAAGGTAAGCCATGTCGATGATGAGTCCTGTCTATCTGGTCATACTGGCCGCGCTGGCGGCGGTGTGTCTGTGGTTTGGCCGCGGCCCGAGAAAAAAAGACGACGACGAATCGGAGAAAAGTTAAAAGTTAAAAGTTAAAAGTCAAAGGTTTAAAGAGTCTGTAGAGACGCGGCGTGCCGCGTCTGCAATCCAAGAGTTTAAGGTAATAATCGGGTAGTTAAAGAAGTTAGAGGAGTCAGCTCGCTGCGCTCGCAGGAGTTAAAGACAATGGCCTCGGCAGGCCACACACGGGCAGAAACAAAAATTAAAAAGTTAAATCAAAGAGTCTGTAGAGACGCGGCGTGCCGCGTCTGCATTTTAAAGGTTTAGGATGAAGCGTCGACAGACTTACAGAGTCAGAATTTAAAAACCAGAATTCAACTTAATGTCATGTACGAGATTATCAGCAAGCGGCTGCTGAACAGCCACGAGATATACAGGATGGAGATCCACGCGCCGTGGATATCGCTCAGCGGCAAGCCGGGCCAGTTTGTGATTGTTATCCCCCACCCCAACGGCGAGCGCATACCGCTCACCATCAGCGACATTGTCTACCAGAGACAGTCGATAGTGATTGTGTTCCAGGTGGTGGGCGAGACGACGCGCCAGCTGGCGCAGATGGAGGAGGGCGACGACCTCTACACCATCGTGGGCCCCCTGGGACGGCCGAGCGAGCTGATAGCCTTGTGGGAGTCGCAGAGTAATAGAGTTGCTGAATCGCAGAGTAATAGAGTTGCTGAGTCGCAGAGTGACAAAGTGACAGAGTCCACTCTACCACTCAGCCACTTAGCCACTCAGCCACTCAAGAGGCTGCTCTTCGTGGCTGGCGGCGTAGGCATTGCGCCTGTGTTCCCACAGGTGAAGTGGGCCTTCCGTCAGGGCATTCCGACCGATGTGATTATCGGTGCCCGCTCGAAAGACCTGCTGTTCTACGAGGACGAGCTGCGTGCGGTGTGCCACAACCTGCACATCATGACCGACGACGGCTCCTACGGCGAGCAGGGCTTGGTCACCGCCAAGGTGGACGAGCTCTGTTCTAATTACGAATGTCGAAATACGAATTTCGAAGAGACTGACGCAACAAATTCAGAATTCGAAATTCAAAATTCAAAATTGCCTTACAGCCACTGCGTGGCCATCGGGCCGCTGCCGATGATGAAGTTCGTAAGTCTGACAACCAAGAAGTACAACCTGCCGACTATAGTGAGTCTGAACTGCATGATGGTGGACGGCACGGGTATGTGCGGCGCCTGCCGCGTGAGAGTTGGCGACGAGGTGAAGTTCTGCTGCGTAGACGGACCCGAGTTCGACGGCCACCTGGTGGACTTCGACGAGGCGGCGCGCAAGCTGAAGACCCCCGATGCCCGCCGCTACCGCATTGCCACCTCGGAGAGCGGCCACCAGTGCAACCTGGCGCCTGCCGTGGAGCAAGCCCTGGCCACTGCACGACAGAAGCCTGCCGAGCAGGAGCCGAAGGTGAGGGCCAAGAACTTCGACGAGGTGAGCTTCGGACTGACCGAGCGCCAGGCCATCGTGGAGGCCAACCGCTGCCTGCAGTGCAAGAAGCCGCGCTGCGTCGAGGCCTGCCCCGTGGGCATCAACATTCCGCGTTTCATACAGAACATCAAGGAAGAGAACTTCAACCAAGCCTACGTCAGCATCAGTATGGACTCGGCCCTGCCGGCGGTGTGCGGACGTGTGTGTCCGCAGGAGACGCAGTGCGAGGGCAGCTGCGTGATGGGTGTGAAGGGAGAGCCTATCGCCATCGGTGCCCTGGAGCGTTTCGTGGCCGACAACCACCGTGCGCAGTCCAAGCCGCAGAGCCAGTGCTACCCTGCGGGCCGCAAGGTGGCGGTGGTGGGCAGCGGCCCCAGCGGCCTGACCTGTGCCGGCGACCTGGCCAAGCATGGCTACCAGGTCACCGTCTTCGAGGCTCTGCACCATGCCGGCGGCGTGCTGGTCTACGGCATACCGGAGTTCCGCCTGCCGAAGCAGAAGGTGGTGGAGCCCGAGATCGAGAACCTGCGCCGTCTGGGCGTGGAGATACGCACCAACGTCATCATAGGCAAGAGCATCACCATCGACCAGCTCTTCAGCGAGATGGAATACGACGCCGTGTACATAGCCTCCGGCGCCGGACTGCCGAAGTTTATGGGCGTGAAGGGCGAGACCCTCATCGGTGTGATCAGTGCCAACGAGCTGCTGACGCGCACCAACCTGATGCACGGCTACGACGAAAAGTACGACACTCCCATCTATCTGGGCCGTAAGGTCATCGTCGTGGGCGGAGGCAATGTGGCTATGGATGCCGCCCGCACGGCGCTGCGTCTGGGCAGCGAGGTGACGGTGGTCTACCGCCGTGGCCAGCAGGACATGCCCGCCCGCCGCGAGGAGGTGCACCACGCCATGGAGGAGGGTGTGCAGTTCATGTTCCAGACGGCCCCCGTGGAAATCCTCGGCAACGAGGACGGCACGGTGCGCGCCCTGCGCTGCGCCAAGATGGAGATGGGCGAGGCAGACGCCAAGGGGCGCCGCTCGTTCAAACAGATTGAGGGCAGCGAGTTCGACCTGGAGGCCGACACCATCGTTGCCGCCCTCGGCACGAGTCCCAACCCCCTCATCCGTACCACCACGCCGGGCCTGGAGTGCGAACCCTGGGGCGGCATCAAGGCCGACGAGAACGGACAGACGAGCCGCAAGCTCATCTTCGCCGGTGGCGATGCCGTGAGCGGTGCCGCCACGGTAATCCTGGCCATGGGCGCCGGACGCAAGGCAGCCAAGGCCATCATGGAGGCGTTGGGAAATTGAAGAGTTGAAGAGTTGACCTACGAAGAAGCCATAGCACTCGCACGCAGTGGCAAACGCCTTACGCTGCGCCAGACCGACGACATCAACGCCCTCGGCTACCACTATGAATATGCTCGTCGGCGTAGCGACCGCGACTTGCAAAAGGCAGTGGAACTCTATCGTATTGCAGCAGAGCACGGGAACAATATCGCCGAGTATAACCTCGGTCTCTGCTACGACGACGGCATAGGTGTGGAGGAGGACAACGAGCAGTGCCTGTACTGGTGGCGCCGCGCAGCAGCCCATGGCAACGACTGGGCTATGACCAACCTCGGTCGGCGTCTTTTCTTGGGAATCGGTGTCGAACAAGACAAAGCGCAGGGAATAACCCTTTTCCGCAAGGCCGTGCGCAAGGGAGACACTCTGGCGATGGCGCATCTAGGCGAAATATATTTTTACGGCGACGGCATTCGCCGTAACCGTCCGTTGGGTTATCGGCTCCTGATGCAAGCCGCCGAGGCTGGCCAGAGAATGGCGCAATACAATCTCTCCCTATTGTATTTAAACGGCGACTATGTGGAACAGGACTATGATAAGGAGTTCTACTGGTTGCAGCTGTCAGCCAAGCAGCGCGACCACGATGCTGAAAACAACCTTGGTGTATGCTACTCGCTCGGGCGCGGCACAGCCATCGACTACGACAAGGCCCTTGTCTACTACCGCCGGGCGGCACGCCACATGAACGAGGAAGCAGCCAACAACCTAGGCGTATGCTATGAGAGCGGTGAGGGTGTACCCATAGACCTCCGCAAAGCCCTGCTTTGGTACCGCAAGGCCCAGCGATGGGGCAAAATGGGAATCGAAGAGGACATTGAACGTATCAAACAGCAATTAAAAAATGGATAAATTCAGTTTGGACACAGCGCCGCAATATGAGCGGCACTACAACGAGGACTCCTTCTGGAAGAAACTGAAGCATGTGGCTGCGAAAGTGGGTTCCAAGGTACTCTACCCTGCCCTGCAGCTCTACTTCCTGCTACAGGCCAAAGACGTGCCGGTGAAAGCCAAGACCCTCATCATCGGTGCATTGGGCTATCTGGTACTGCCCACCGACCTTGTGCCCGACTTCATCCCCGCCCTGGGCTTCACCGACGACCTCACAGCCCTCATGGTAGCCCTGCGCACCCTGAACAAATACCTCACCCCCGACATCAACGCCCGCGCCAAAGACCAAGCCAACAAACTGCTCAAACAATGAAACGCACACTAACACTTCTTGCCGTCTTGCTGCTCGGCCTCTCCGCCACAGCACAGAGACCACTGCTCGACTCGCTGCAGATGCCAAATGCCGTCCACTTCCTGCCCCCGCCACCCGACGCTGCGAGTGCCGCCTTCCAGTACGACCAAGCCCAATACCGCTGGGGCAAAGAGCAACGCAAAGACAGCACCAGGCTGGCCATCGCCGTTGGCGACGCCGTCTGGAGCATCGACAGCATATGCAAGATATACAGCGGGGTGCTCGGCATCGATATAAGCAAGGAGAGCACACCAGCCATATACCGCATGCTCACCCTCGGCCTGCTCACCACCGACCAGGCCGGCAAGCAGCCCAAAAACCACTACATGCGCACTCGCCCCTACGTCTACTACGACGAGCCCACCATCTACCCCTCCGACGAGAAGTGGCTCCGCACCAACGGTTCATACCCCTCGGGCCACACCATCCTGGGATGGAGCGCCGCACTGCTGCTCACCGAGATGGCTCCCGACAAGGCCGACACCATTATGGCCCGCGGCTATATGTATGGTCAGAGCCGTGTGATAGCTGGCTATCATTGGCAGAGCGATGTCGACGCCGCCCGCCTTGTGGCCAGCGCCGCCGTGGCCCGTCTCCACGCCGACAAGCGCTTCGCAAAACTCATGAAGAAAGCTCGCAAAGAATACTGTAAGAAAGTGAAAAATGGCTGACGCGCTCCTCACCGTCGAGAACCTTACCAAAAGCTTCGGCGACAAGCTCCTATTCGAAGACATCTCGTTCGGCATCAACGCCGGACAGAAGAGTGCACTCATTGCCCGCAATGGCTACGGCAAGTCCACGCTGCTCAACATAATAATCACGGCAACAGGACAGAAAGGCTACAACACCCTGCAGGACAACGGCAAGATAACCTTCCGTAGCGACCTGAAACTGGCCTACCTGCCGCAGAGTCCCGAAGCCTACCCGCACCAGATTGTGCGCGATTTTGTATACAATGTCCAGCGCCCGGAAACCGAAGACCCTTGGACCTTCGAACAGCGCATCGAGGAAATACTCAGCCGCATGAAAGTGGACGCCCTGCTCGACCGCCCCATGGAGACCCTCAGCGGCGGCGAACAGAAGAAGGTGGCCCTCTGCCGGCTGCTGATGGACGACTGCAACCTTCTTATCCTCGACGAGCCTACCAACCACCTCGACATCGACATGATTGAATGGCTCGAAGAATTCCTCTCACGCCAGCGGCTCGCCATCCTTATGGTCACCCACGACCGTTACTTTCTCGACAATGTATGCCAGGATATCTACGAGCTCGACAATGCGCGACTCTATCACTACAAGGGGCATTACGACTACTACTTGGAGAAGAAAGCCGAGCGCGAAGCCAACGAGCGTGCCGAGGTGGCCAAAGCCCGCAGCCTTTACCGAACGGAACTGGAATGGATGCGCCGCATGCCTCAGGCCCGTGGCACCAAGGCCCAGGCCCGTATCGACGCCTTCTACGAGCTGGAGGCCAAAGCCCACACCCGTTTCGACGACAGCCGCCCGCAGCTCACCGTGAAAACCGAGCGTATCGGTGGCAAGATACTTGAGCTGTACAATGTAAGCTATGGCAACATTATCGACGACTACTCATACGTATTCAAGAAAGGGGAAAAGATAGGTATTGTAGGCCCCAACGGCGTGGGAAAGAGCACATTCCTCAACATCATTACAGAGAAGCTGAAGCCCACATCCGGACGCGTTGTTGTAGGCCAGACTATCCAGTTCGGCTACTACACCCAGGCAGGCATGTCGGCCCCCGAAGACCGCCGCGTCATAGATATTGTGAAAGACATCGCCGAAGAGATAGAACTCGACAACGGCAAATCCATGTCCGCCCACCAGTTCCTCACCTACTTCGGGTTCGACGGCACCACACAGTTCAACTACTTCGGCAACCTCAGCGGTGGCGAACGCCGCAGACTATACCTCCTGCAGGTCCTCATGGCCAACCCCAACTTTCTCATCCTGGACGAGCCTACCAACGACCTCGACATCTACACTCTCCAGATACTCGAACAATTCCTGCAGACCTACAAGGGGTGCCTCATCATCGTCAGCCACGACCGCTCTTTCATGGACCACATCGTCGACCATCTCCTTGTCTTCGAAGGCAACGGCAAAATACGCGACTACCACAGCAACTATACCGAATACCGACTCGAACGCCAACGCAAAGAACGCGAACAGCAGTTGGAGGCACGCGAAAAGAAAGCCGCCGACCGGGCCAGCACTCAAGCACTCAAACAATCAGACAATCACGCAATCAAACGCAAGGCTACATATAAGGAACAGAAAGAATACGAAGCACTCACTTCCGAGATAGAGACACTCACCTCCGAAAAGGCGACATTGGAGAGCCAGCTCTCCGACGGCAGCCTCACCGACCCGCAAAAGCTCACCGCCGCCAGCACCCGCATAGGCGAAATCATAGCCCTGCTCGACGAGAAAGAGCTGCGCTGGCTCGAACTGGACGAGCTAATGTGACGATGCCACTGTATCGCCTTGCGTCCTCACCTCCCTGTCGCGCACAAGCGTCCATATCGGGCCACTGCGGAATGTATAAAAACCACCACCGACATAAAAACGCCGCAGACGTGCAGGCAAATTGGGATCCATTATTGGTCCGTATATCGGAATGCCGCCATCAACACCCAACACAGGTGCGTCGGTGTTGCCGTGGGCGTCGGGTGGCAACTGCACGCTGGCATTGGCATCGCGGTAGCCTGCATTCATGCCCCACAACCGCAGATCGTGAGTCGACGAAATGAGCAACGAGCCAAGCATGTGCCTCATTCCCTCGATGGTTATAGCTTTCAGCGCCACCAGTCGCACAGTGTCGATCTGCAGATTCAGATAGCCACTCTCGCTGAGCCGCAGGTCGGCCGTATAAACCGTCAATCCATGCACCTTGACAAAGAGAAAATAGTCGCCAGCTGCGAGAGCGACCCCATCAAAGCGTCCTTCGGCGTCACAACGTACCTGCGCCACCTCTCGGTTGTCCTGTACAAAACGCAACTGACTAAAAGGTTGCGGCCGCCCCGTCTGCAGATTGCTGATACAGCCGTTGAAATAAAGAGTGTCCACCTCGACGGTGTCGGCTACAGCATTTTGCGCCGCCACACATACAGCCATAGACAGCATACTTAAGAGAAACAAAAACTTTTTCATAGGATTTGGTTTTATTTATTGATTCGTCATTTTTACTTCATCTTCCGCAGCTTTTCGTCAAGCATACGCAGTGGCATCGTATCGATAGACACGCTGTTGTAGTGACCCCAGAAGTCGCTGCTGTAGTCGCTTATGCCAAAGGCCCCCGCCACAGTCTGCGGCTTCACTTCGATTACTTCGCCTTCTATTTGGACAGGCTCGGTGGAGAAGTCGGTCATGGTCCACTCCACACACGTCTGCCACCGCTGCCCCAAACTAAATGACCACCGCGAGCCTGTGCCCAAATCAATTGTACGAGCGTTATAGTAGTGCGTCAGTGTGTAGGCTCCGTCGCGCACATCGTAGTTCCAAACAGAGCTGTCCTGCACCATTTCCATCCATCCGAAGTCGTGGTTTATCCACGATTCAAGAGGGGTAGACATATGCACTTTCTGCTGTGCCGCCGTGATACTCACAATAGCCAAATCGCGCTTCCGGATAATGTAGGTATACTTGACCGGGGCCTTCACAATGCGTCCCTTACCCACCGCCTCCAGACGATAGAAGACCTCGTCGTTGTCGATAAATTCCTGTATCGGCTCGAATCGATGTTGCGACAACGTGGTATGCGAAAGTGCAAAACTGGCCTGCGGTGCCGACACTGGGTCATAGAAAGCCTCGTTGTCGGCATATTCCATCATCACATCCACCCCGTCGGGGTCGTCGAGCCGATTGTGAAGCATACTTACGTCGTACACCAACAACCTATGTCGCAGCATAGACTTGTAGTTTGTCGCCATCTCGCGATGCGCAGTGTTGAACAAGTAGGCATCTTTTTTTGCATAACGCGAATATGCCGCACGACGCATCAGCACCACGGCCTCGTCGAAAAGAAAGAGCTCGCCGTCGAGCGAACGCCAGTCGCGAAGGAAGAATGTGCTCCACGACGTCTGCTGATGATAGTTGCTGTCTATACGCCTCACAGCTTCGTTAATCAAGTGACGCGGTGTGCGGAAGCTGCTGACCTTCACCTCGCGCAAGTTCACCGACTGCTTGACAAGCCTCACCGTTCCGTCTTTCTGAAGCGACTCCACGGTAATCTTTTTTGGCTTGTATCCGACCGAGCGCACTATCACGGTGTCGCCCTCGCTGCCGGTTGGTACCTTCAGCTCATATTCGCCCGCATCATTGCAGGCTGTGCCAACAGACGTGCCCTGCAACTGCAACGATGCGTACGCCACCGCCTCGCGGCCATCCAACACCTTGCCCTTCATTACAATACACCGATTCTGGGCGCCAATAGAGACATCGCAGACCATGAGCACAAGCAGCAAGAAGTATTTGGAAAAGCGTGGCATAACAGAATGTGTTTTTTCCGAATGCAAAAATACAAAAAAAATCCAACCTGGTAAACGATTCCCTATTTTTTTTTTAAAGATTTTTCGGGAAGGTGCCAGCAACTGACTAAAAACCTGACGGTTGGCAATCATCAGCAGGCCGCCGACTCCAGACGAACACCGACGCGACCTACCAGCAATGCAACATCAGTAGACCAAAAGTCCTACAGCAGCGGAAAGAAGGATAAGCCAAATGGGACTGACACGCCGAAAGGCCGACAGAACGAAGACTGCAGCAAAAATGGCCAGCGACACAACGAAGCGGCGGTCGAAAGCGGGTGAGCCAAAGCTCTCCTCGGTCATGAGGCCCAAGGCCGCTGCGGCCACAAGTCCTATCACAACAAGGCGCAACAAACGCATAACCAACGACACCTGCGGCTTGTCTTTGTTGGCCAGGAGCCAACGGCTGACTGCAAGCACCAGCACGACAGGCACCGCTATGACAGCCACCGAAGCCAACAACGAACCGCAGACGGCTGCCCACATGGGATAGCCGGCGTTGAGCACGGCGGTATAGCCTGCATAGGTGGCGGTATTGATGCCAACCGGTCCAGGCGTCATCTGGCTGACAGCCAAAAGGTCGGTGAACTCGGCAGCAGTCATCCAATGATGATGGTCCACTACCTCGCCCTGTATCAGCGCAATCATCGAATAACCGCCGCCGAAGGTGAAGGCTCCGATAATCAAGAATGTATAAAAGAGCTGCAAGAATATCATTTGACGGCAAATAACGAATAGACATAGCCCAACAATGCAGCGGCAAGCACCACAACGATGGGGTTGACTCCCAGCAGCCAAATGAGCATTGCACTGACAACGGGAATGAATATCAGGCAAAGTGCCCAATGGCGGGAGCCGGACGATTTCCATTTGCTGAATTCGGTCTTGAACATGCGGAATACCGGAGCTGCCACCAATGCCACCACTGCCGGACGCAGGCCGAGGAACGCTTTGGTTACATAGGGATTGTCGCGAAACGAGCGGAAGAACACAGCCAGCAGAAGAATGAAGATGATTGGCATCATGATGTTGCCCACCACAGCCACCGCGGCGCCGCGCGTGCCACGCAGACGGTTGCCTGTAACCGAGGCCATATTGACTGCGAAAACACCCGGCAAAGCCTGAGAGAGAGCCACCTGATCCATAAATTCCTCTTCGCTCAGCCAGCGGTGTCGGTCTACCAGCTCGCGCTGCATCAGCGGTATCATGGCATAGCCGCCGCCTATGGTAAAGGCTCCGACCTTGAAAAAACTCCAAAATATATCACAATATTTTATCATAAGATACGTTATTAACGCGATAAAAGAAAAAATATTGCAACAGATGAACACATTGTTTTTTGCACTCTTCATGGTCTTTGTCGTGATTATGCTCACGCTCGACCTAACTGTATTCCACAAAAAAGACCACGTAGTAGGCGTCCGCGAGGCGGCGGCATGGACCGGCATCTGGGTGGCGTTGGCTATGGGCTTCGCTGTACTGATATATTTCTTCGGCGACTGGATGATGCCCCCGGCCGAGGGTGTTGCCGACCTGCAGGCCTATCGCAGCGAGATGGTGAGCGAATTTTTGGCAGGCTACTTCCTTGAAGAAAGCCTCTCTATCGACAACATCTTTGTGATGATCATGATTTTTGTCTCGTTCGGCATAAAGAAAGAGTACTACCACCGCGTGCTCTTCTGGGGCATCTTCGGTGCCATCGTGCTGAGATTCATCTTCATCTTTGCCCTCGGAGCACTGGTCACCAAGTTCTCGTGGATGCTGGCCATCTTCGGTGCAATACTGATTTACAGCGGCGTGAAGATGTTCCGTAAAAAGGACGACGAACAGATAGACACGGCCAACCATCCCGTGGTACGCTTCGCCTCGAAGCATTTCCCGGTGACCACAGAAAACCATGGTCACGACTTCTTTCATGCCGG
The DNA here is from genome assembly GCA_045591485.1 of Bacteroidales bacterium. GTDB lineage: Bacteria > Bacteroidota > Bacteroidia > Bacteroidales > P3 > Colimorpha. The sequence goes on from JAZNSV010000066.1 coordinate 12,391, forward strand.
CAAGATGACCCCTCTGTTTCTTGTGCTGCTGGTCATAGAGTTCAGCGACATTATCTTCGCTGTCGACAGCATCCCGGCTGTCTTTTCCATCACCAAAAACCCGCTGATTGTCTACACATCCAACATCTTCGCCATCATGGGCCTGCGCAGCCTCTTCTTCCTGCTGAGCGACATGGCAGACCGCTTCTGGCTACTGCACTACGGCCTTGGTGCCCTGCTCTGCTTCATAGGCATAAAGATGATAGGCGGCGAGTTTTTCGACTGGCACATCCCGACGCTGGCCTCGCTGGCAGTCATACTCGGCATATTGCTGGTTAGCATCGTGTTTTCCATGATGATACCGAAGAAAGCATAATTTGATAGGTTTGAATGCTTGAATGTTTGAATGTTTGAATGTTTGAGTGGCTGACGCAATCAAACAATCAAACAATAAAGCAATAAAGCAGTCAAACAATCAAGCAGTCAAAACAATCAAACAATCAAGCAATCAAACAATCAAAAAAGGCTGACGCACCATTGCATTCAACACTGGTGCGTCAGCCTTTTTTTGCGGTCTGCGAATTGCCGCTATTTGCGTTTGCGCTCTTTGTCCATCGTGGCTCGCAGCTGGGTTCGTTGTTCCTTTGTAAGCAGGGCGTCGACACTCAGTTTGGTGCTGTACATTTCGCGGCTGATGGCCGTCTGCAGCGTTGCCTCGCGGTCGAAAAGCGGATAGAGTTCTTTACTATGGTCGCCTTCGAGATTCATAAACATGGCTATGCTATCACGCACAGCTTTCTGCTGCGTGCGCAGAGCCGACATCTTTACCTTCGAATCACGACTGATTGCGTCAATCTTGCGCTTCTGCGTTGCCGAAAGATCGCTCACCAGCTCGGTGATCTCCTGGTGTTTCTTTTCGTGGCGTTTCCCGTCTGTGCGCTGGGCTGCCAGCGGAAACACACATGCGCACATCAATACGAGTATGATAGTTTTTTTCATGTTTGAATTTGAGATACTGTTATTCGTCAAAGAAATAATCGTAAGGGTCTACCGCCGATTCTTCTATGGTGTTCCACGACGAGTAGTCGTTTAGCTGGGCAATCATGTTGCCCATGCCTTCCTCGTCGTAGGAGCGTGTGTTGACTATTGCCACATTGACCACCACCACAGCGGCGATGGCGGCAGCAACAGCCGAGCCAACCAGGCGCCAGTTGATGTGGTGCTTCCGAACGGCAGGCTGCAAATAGGGGTGGTTCGACACCTCGGCCATCACAGCGTCGACCACATCTACCTTGCCGGGATATTGCTCGGCGGCCAGTTGTTTCAGTTGTTCTTCTATTGTCATTGCTTCACTTCTTTAGCCAAATTCTTCTTTGCTCTGAATATCAGGCTTTCCACTTTGCTCAAACTGCACTGCATCACGTCGGCTATCTGCTGATAGCTGAAGTCCTCGAAGGTGTAGAGCACCAAGGCGGTGCGCTGTTCGTCCTTCAGGTGGCCTATGGCTATACGAAGCTGCTGCATCTGCTCGTTGTGGATCATCTGCTGCTGGGCGTTGCGGTCCTCGCTCCGCTGTTCGGGCAGGTGCTCCTGTTCGTCGGTCGAGACGAAACGCTTCGAGCGGTTCATCATCTTGCACACCACGTTGACGGTGATACGGTAAATGTAAGAGCTCAACTTCGAGTCGAACCGAAAGCGGGGCAGCGCGGTATACAATTCCACGAAAACCTGCTGCGTCACTTCTTCCACATCCAGTTTGTTGCCGCAGAGTTTGTAGGTCAAATTGCCCACAATCTGCTGGTATCGTTCCACTATTACGGCATACTTTCGGGTGTCGCCCGCAAGCACAGCCTCCACTATCTGTCTGTCTTCCACTCTTTGAAGTTGTATATAAGTACACCTTGCAGTTCATTTATTGCAATGCAAGGTGTATTTTTTTATTCATATTTGAATTTTTCTATGTCGCGGCGTTCGCGCTTGGTGGGTCGGCCCACACCGCGGTCGCGTTTCTCGAAGGCATATTGGCGCGCCATCTGTATGCGTTCATATTCCTCCTGCGGTGTGCGGTCTATCATAAATCCCTGCACCAGCGGAGCTCCCACACGGTTGGGCGGTATGGCCAGCACCTCTATCTCCTTGTGCAGTTGGTCTATGTTCAGGCTGAATCTCTCCCCTACCTTCACATCGTGCGAAGGCTTCAACTCGCGTCCGTCGCTGGTCATCTTCACTCGTCCGTTCTGACACGCGTCGGCGGCCAGCGACCTCGTCTTGTACAGACGCACTGCCCAAAGATATTTATCGAGTCTCATCGTATCTCTCGAATTTATAGGTAATGGTGCCTTTCTGCTCGTCGGGAGCGCCCTCGTCGGCGTTGAACCGCGCCTTGCGGGCCGCCGCCACTGCCTGTTTCACCAAGTCGCCGTCAGAGGTGTTGGACCCCTTCGGCTGATACTCGGCGCGTACCACCCTGCCCTCGCGGTTCACCCATATCTGCACCACCACGGTCCCCTGCTTGTTGCTGTTGTATTCCGGACGCGGAAGGTCGATGCTGCTGCGGCCTGCAAGCGTATAGTTGCCGTTGCCGCCGCCGTTTCCTTCATAGTTGTTGCTCGTCAGGGTGCCGTTGGCTTTGCCTTGGTCGCCGGTGCCGGTGCTTATGCCCTGGCTGCCGCTGCCGCCATTCTGGTTGCGCTTGCCGGGGAAGAGTGCATTTTTATTGATTTCGGGCTCTCGGTTCTCCACCTTGGGCTGCTCTGTGGGCGCAGGCTTCACCGTGTTGCCCTCGGTCTGGCTGGCGTTCATATTCGGAGTGGGCTCGGCATTCTGTGTGGCCACTCGGTTGGGCGTGGCAGGCGCCTGGGTGGCAGCCGCATCGGTAGCCGGTTGCGGGTCGTCGCCCATGCCGAAGTCGCTGTCGCCGAGGTTCACCTCGACCCCCTCTTCCGGTATCGGCGGGTCGGGCGGGTCGTAGCCGAAGGCCAACAGCACCAGCACCGTCAGCAGCATTACTACCGCCGTTCCGATAGCTGATATTACCTTGTTTCTTCTCATGGCTGTTTTTTTACTTCTTTGGCGAGGTGGCCAAAATAACTTTATGCTTGGCTCCCGTGGCCGCGTTGATACTGTTCACGGCATCGATCACCTGCACCACATCCTGCACCGGCACATCCTTGTCGGCTCGCAGCACTATGCATGCGTCGTCGACCTCGCTGCCGATACTGGTGCTTATGAACGACTCCAACTCGCCGACGGCTATCGGCATGTCGTTTTCAACATAGAACTGGTGGTTGCTGTCGATATACACCGTCACGTTTTCGCGCGCCATCGTCTTGCTGTTGCTCTCGGGCAGCAACAGCTTGACGGCGTTTGGACTGATGAGCGTCGATGTTATCATGAAGAAAATCAGCAACAGAAACACCAGGTCGCTCATCGACGACGAATTGGTCTCTATTTTTATTTGGTTCTGACTCTTGATCATTTCTCAATTCTCAGTTCTCGATTCACAATTCACAATTCACAATTCACTATTCCCAATCATGCGGGCTCGTGCAGCAGGTCCATAAACTCGTTGGCGCGGACCTCGAGCGCGAAGACCACATTGTTGATGCGGCTGACGAGCAGGTTGTTGAGGAAATAGCATACGATGCCGACAATCAGACCGCCGACGGTGGTCACCATGGCCTCGTAGATGCCGGTCGAAAGAAGGCTAATGTCAATGTTGTTGCCGGCGTATGCCATATCCTGGAAAGCGGTGATCATGCCGGTGACGGTGCCAAGGAAACCGATCATCGGACCCAGCGACGCCACGGTGGCCACATAGCTCACGCGCTTCTCCAAACGGGCCACCTCGAGCTGGCCTTCGTTCTCTATTGCAGCCTGTATGTCGGGCAGCGGACGCCCCAGACGCGAGAGGCCTTTGTCTATCATGCGTCCGATCGGAGTGTTGGTGTTCTTGCTCAGCTCGCGGGCGGCCTCGAGGTCGCCTTTGTGCACATACTCGCGTATGTTCTCCATAAAGCGGTTGTCCTCTTCGCCCTTCAGGGCGCCGTTCAGCGTCAGGTAGCGCTCGATGAAGATATACACCGCCAGCACCAACAGCAGGGCCAGCACCAACATGATCCATCCGCCGTTGAGGGCCATCTCCCACAGCGTGATGCGCTCCGTACCCGTGGCGGAAGCGGTGTTCTCAATTGTGTCTATGGCCGTGGCCATATCGCTTTGAAGCATCAGAAGTTTGTTCATAATGGCTTGAATGTGTTATTTTTGTTTGTACTTTTCTAAAGCTGTAGTGTAATCCCCACCGCAGGGGCAAAACCCGCCACGGTGGGCTGCAGCACGGGCACCATGCTCATGCTGATGTCGTCGTCTATCTGGAAGTCGAACAAATGCCCGAAAACATAGGCGTCGACCAGGTTGAGGGCATAGATGCCCCCGGTGATGATTATCATCAACTGGAAGTTGCGGTTGTTCGAATTGTAGAGGCTGTAGATGTTGCTGGTCGGATAGCCCGCATACTCCTCCAGGTTGGGGGTGTCGTTGTGGTTCACGCGGTAGAGGTACTCGTCCTTGTACATCTTCATGTCGCGATAGCTGTCGTAGATGAGGTAGCCCATGCCGGCAAAAGCGCCGTAGATGATGGGCACCTTCCACGCCTGGTGGTTGTATATCTGGCCGCCGCCCGGAATGAGCGACCACCTCAGAGCCACTTCGGGCGAATGCTCCTGCGCCGAAACCGCAAGCGGCGAATGGAAAGCGAAAACAACGGCGCCAACCAAGAGCAGCCGCTGCATCGCATTCTTTATATTTGTCTTTATGTCCACCATTCGCTTTTTCGCCAGGCGGCACCCACGCCGCCTCTCACGCAGAAAAAATATTTCATTTTTCGAGCAAAGCCATAATCCGCTCGAAGTCTTTGTCGGAGTTGAAGCCGATGGTCAGCGTGCCCTTGCCGCGCTGCGAACGTTTGATTTCCACCGTCGACTGCAGGCGGTCTTTCAGGCGGCTCTGTGCCGCGCTGTGCATGGCGGGCAGCTCGCCGCGCTTGCGCACCGCGTGGGGCGCAGGCTTGCGCTCCTCTTTGGCCATCTGCTCGGTCTGGTGCACCGACAGGTGGCGCTCTATGATGGCCCGCAATATCTCCAGATGGCGTTCCCGGTCCTCGACGCCAAGCAGCGCGCGCGCATGCGCCATGCTTATCTGGCCCTCGCTGAGGGCCCGCTGCGTCTCTTCGGGCAACCCAAGCAGCCGCAGGTAGTTGGTGATGGTGGAGCGGTTCTTGCCCACCTTCTCGCTCAGCTGGTCGTGGGTCAGCCGGCACTCGTCTATCAAGGTCTGATAGGCGCGGGCCACCTCCATGGCCCCCAGGTCGGCGCGCTGTATGTTCTCCACCAGGGCCATCTCCATCATCTGCGTGTCGGTGGCAGTGCGCACATAGGCCGGAATCTCCGTCAGCCCGGCCATGCGCGAGGCGCGGGTGCGGCGCTCGCCCGCAATGAGCTGGTAGGTGCCGTCAGGCATGTGGCGCACCGTCACCGGGGTGATTACGCCCTGCTGGCGGATGCTCTGCGCCAACTCGTCGAGGGCCTCGTCGTCAAACTCCTGACGCGGCTGGTACGGGTTGGCCGTAATCTTGTCGAGGGGCACCATGCTAACATTCTCGCTGGCGGGTTTGCCCACCTCGAGCTGCTCTATGTCGGGCAGTATCGAGCCCAGTCCGCGGCCCAGTCCGCCCAGTTTCTTCGGTTTTGTTGCCATGTTCTCCTTTTTCACTATTCATTTATCGAGATGCGGCGCTCCGCACCCCTGCAATAAACATCACTCCTTCACTTCATCCCGTTGCGTGTCAGTATCTCCTGCGCCAGGTTGAGGTAGTTCACCGCGCCCGACGAGGTGGCGTCGTGCATGATGATGCTCTTGCCATAGCTCGGCGCCTCGGCCAGCTTGGTGTTGCGGAATATCAGCGTGTCGAACACCATCTGCTTGAAGTGGCTGCGCACATCCTCAACCACCTGGCGCGCCAGGCGCAGACGGTTGTCGTACATCGTGATCAGCAGCCCCTCGATGCTCAGCCTCGGGTTCAGGCGCGTCTGCACTATGCGCACCGTGTTGAGCAGTTTGCCAAGCCCCTCGAGGGCGAAATACTCGCTCTGTATGGGTATAATCACCGAGTCGCTGGCCGTCAGGGCGTTGATGGTGATCAGTCCCAGCGACGGCGAGCAGTCGATAATCACGAAGTCGTAGCGGTCTTTCACGCTCTCCAGGGCGCGACTGAGAAACTGCTCGCGGCCTTTCTCGTTGATAAGCTCCACCTCGGCTCCCACAAGGTCGATGCGCGTGGGCAGCAGGTCGAGGTTGGGCGTGTCTGTCTCCACAATCACATCCTCGGCTTTGGCCTGGCCCAGTATGCAGTCGTAGACGCTCTTCTCCAGCGCGTCGGGGTCGATGCCCAGACCCGACGTGGCGTGGGCCTGCGGGTCGCAGTCCACCAGCAGCACCCTCTTCTCCAGCACCGCCAGCGAAGCACTCAGGTTCACCGCCGTCGTCGTCTTGCCCACACCGCCCTTCTGGTTGGCTATGGATATTGTCTTTCCCATAATTCTTTTTTAGTTTTAAGTTTTAAGTTTTTAGCTGTGAGTACAAATTTTAGTTTTAAGTTTTAAGTTTTTAGCTGTGGGTACAAATCACGAATTCTTTTTTAGTTTTAAGTTTTAAGTTTTAAGTTTTTAGCTGTGGGTACAAATCGCAGCATGTGCAGCCACTTAAAACTTACAGCTTACAGCTTGAAACCCACTTAAAACTCACAGCTTACGACTTGAAACCCACTTAAAACTCACAGCTTACAGCTTGAAACTCACTTAAAACTCACAGCTTACAGCTTGAAACCCACTTAAAACTTACTTAAAACTCACAGCTTACAGCTTAAAACTTGAAGTCAATCTCGTCCAGCTTGCTGTCCACATCGTCGGAACGGTAGGCAGGCTCCTCCACCACCACCGGCGGCGGCACAACGCCGGTCTCGATGAACTTGAAGGCATTGTCGAGCCCCTGGCGGAATTTGTCGAAGTCCTCCTTGTAAAGGAACATCTTGTTCTTCTCGTAGTAGAACTCGCCGCGGTTATTGTCAAACAGCTTGCGGCTCTCCGTGATGGTGATGAACTTGTCGCCCCCGCGGGTTTCTTTCACATCGAAGAAATATCTGCGCTTGCCGGCAGGTATGGCCTGGCTGTACAGCTCTTCTTTTCTCTCTTCTTTTCTGTCCATTGCTCTATAGAGTTTTTTTTATTACTGTTTTTTTTTCCGACTGCAAAAATATATCTTTTTTTGCAATTGCATACGCTGTGGCACAAAAAGTTATCAACACCGTGCGTTTAATTGTCCCAACGCGCGCACCATTCATTAACGGCATGCGGCGCATTTTATTGTGTTCCGCCTGCAAAAAATATTACTTTCGGCATCGTGGTGCGCGCCGACGCCTGCTGCGCCGCAGGCAGAGAGGCCGGCGTGTCGGCATGTCCACAGCGCCGCCAGCCATGCATGCGGCCAATGCGTCGGCGCACGGCGGCCGCTGCCGAAAATCGTACAACGGGGCCTTTCGGCGCCCCCCGGCAAAAAAGAGCCCCAAAATGCCGTTTTGCAAACAGTTCAAAATCAGCTCATAGCCTGCACCCCTTCTGCCGTTGTACGATACATGTACGATATATGTACGATATATGTACGATTGGCAATCGTACAAGTATCGTACATATATCGTACATGTATCGTAC
>JAZNSV010000067.1:0-9589 GCA_045591485.1 Bacteroidales bacterium
TGATGTATCGTTGATATGCACTACCGGACAAGTGTCAGATGGGAGGACGAAGCGAGTTGTCAACACAGGTGTTTGATAACTTTTTGCCACCGGCGACGCGCGTGTGGGGAAAAGTTAGTAATTTTACAATCGTGATTGCACCATGCAATAACGACACAACACACTTACATTCAGTGAAATAAATTAAAGAAAAAGATATGAAGACAATCGTGAAAGACCTGACGGAAGGCATGCAGCAACTGTGTGCCGTGGCCAACCGTGTTGTTGCCGCCGGCGGCAAGGTGAGCGCCCTTGAGCGCGACCTGCTGCTCGAGGACCTGCGCCACCTCTACAACGTGGCGCTGCAGATTGATACCCGGAGCGAGGCCGCAAGCACAGCCGCCGACCACGAGCCGATGGCCGACAGCGACATGTTGTCGTCGGCCATAATGGCCACGATGGCCGCCATGTCGGTGCCCGAGCCCGAACCTGTTCCGGTGCCCATGCCAGAGCCGGAACCGGAACCAGAACCGACGCCCGCACCGGCACCGGAGCCCGAGCCTGAACCAGAGCCCCTGCCGCAGCCGCAGCCCATAGCCGAGCCCGAACCGCAGCCACTGCCCACAATGGAAGACATAGAGAACAGCGGCAACAGCCTGCTCTTCGACGAAGTGATTATCGAGCCGGCACCCGAACCCGTGGCCATGCCCGAACCAGAACCGGCCCCGGAGCCAGAGCCTGCCGCAGAGCTGCAGCCAGAGCCAGAACCTGCTCCCGAACCGGAACCCGAACCCATTCCTGAACTTGAGCCGGAACCAGAGCCTGAACCTCAGCCCGAACCGCAAGCCGAGACAGAGCACGCCAAGCAGCAGGCCTCGCTGCTCGACTACCTCAAGCGTCCACACGAGGAGCAGCCCGCACAGCGCACCCTCGGCGAAAGCCTTGGGTTCGGCAGCGCCAGCCCCAACAGCCGCAAGGTGGACGACCTGCGCACCGTTATCAACATCAACGACAAGTTCAGCTTCATGAGCGAGCTGTTCAAAAACAACATGCGCGCCTACAACGAGTTCATCATGCAGCTCAACGGCATATCCTCCCGCGACGAGGCGCTGGAAGTGGTGGCCGAAACCGCCCGCCAGTACCAGTGGGACGAGGCTTCGAGCGCAGTGCAGACATTCTACAAGATATTCGACAAGAAATTCTAAAGTCGCAGAGTTTTAACGTTTCACAGTCTATAGAGAGAGAAAAAACATGGGTAAAGCTATATTGTTCTCGGCGCCTTCGGGCTGCGGCAAAACCACCATCATCGGCGAGCTGATGCAGTATTTCGACTGCTTCGACTTCAGCATTTCGGCCACATCGCGCAAGCCACGCGGCGAAGAGCGCGACGGCGTGGACTACCACTTCCTGAGCCACGACGAATTCATGCGCCGCGTCGAGGCCGGTGACTTCCTCGAGTGGGAGGAAGTCTACCAAGGCACCTGCTACGGCACACTGAAGAGCGAGGTGGACCGCATCTGGAACAACGGACGTGTCATTGTGTTCGACGTTGACGTCAACGGCGGCCGCAACATCAAGCGCTACTTCGGCGACGACGCGCTGAGCATCTTCGTCATGCCTCCCAGCATCGAGGTGTTGGAGCAGCGCCTGCGCAGCCGCGGCACCGACAGCGAAGAGGCCATCGTCAAGCGGCTGGCACGCAGCGCCGAAGAACTGAAACAGGCGCCACAATTCGACCGCACCATCGTCAACGACGACCTGCAGCGCGCCGTGGCCGAAACCCGCAAAGCGATAGAAGACTTCCTGCATGTATAAGCTGCTGCAAATACTGAAGAAGTACGACTACGTGTGCGTATTCGTGGTGCTGGTGGCGCTGTCGCTGGTGCTCATGTCGCGCACAAGCTACTACCAGAGCTCAAAGCTGGTGGCCTGGGCCGGCAACATAGCCGGACGCTGGTATGAAGGCGTCAACTCCGTGGGCGGATACTTCGGCCTCAAGAGCGAGAACGACCGCCTGGCAGCCGAAAACGCACGCCTGCGCGCCCAACTGGCCGAGAGCTACATCAGCTACACCGACACCGTGTTCACGGTCTGCGACACCGTCTACCGCCAGCGCTACAGCTACACCGAAGCACGGGTAATAAAAAGCTCGTGGAGCCAGCAAAACAACTACATCATGATTGGCAAAGGCACCGACCAGGGCATACGCGTAGACCAGGCCGTCACCTCGCCCGACGGCATAGTGGGCGTGGTGGTCTCCACCTCGCGCAACTTTGCCACCGTCATGCCCGTGCTGCACAGCGACAGCCGCAACAGCGTCAAGGTGAAGCGCACCGGCATCGGCGGCTCGCTGGTGTGGGACGGACGCGACTACCGCTACGCGCAGGTGGTCGACGTGCCGACAACCCACCAGTTTGAGGACGGCGACACGATAGTCACCTCGGGCCAGGCCAACGACTTCCCCGAAGGCATACCCGTAGGGTACGTCGAGAGCGCCGAAACCCTCAAAGGCACCGGATTCTACAAGGTGCGCATACGCCTGGCCACAGAATTCAACAAACTGGACCACGTCTACGTGATAGACAACCGCTTCCGCGAAGAGCAGCAGCAACTGACTGAGACAACAAAATAGCACAAAAAAGACACCATTATATGAAAAAAGGAATCCTTGCTTTGGCAGCGTTGACGGCACTGGCTTTCAGTGCGCAGGGGCAGCTGCTCTACCGCATCGGCGGCAACGGGCTCAAGACGCCGAGCTACATCGTGGGCACCTACCACCTGGCTCCGGCCACCTTTGCCGACAGCATACCCGGCCTGCGTGCAGCCCTCGACGCCGCAGAGCAGGTCTACGGCGAGGTCGACATGCAGAGCGCAACGAGTGCCGAGGGCATGGAGAAAGCTCAGAAGGCGCAGATGCTGCCCGAAGGGGTGACGCTCTCGTCGCTGCTGACGGCAGACCAGATGGACCGCCTCAACGCAGTGATGCGCGAGGTCATGGGCACAGACATGAACAACGCCGCAGTGGCAGCGCAGATGGACAAGCTCCCGCCCGCAGCCCTGTCGGCAACGCTGACCATGCTGATGTATATGAAAAACATGCAGGGCTTCAATCCGATGAACCTCCTCGACGGCTACTTCCAACAGGTGGCCCTGCAGCAAGGCAAAAAAGTGGGCGGATTCGAAAGCATCGACTTCCAGCTCGATGTGCTCTACGGCACACCCCTCGAAAAACAGGTCGAGGACCTGATGTGCATGGTAGACAATTTCGGCGACGCCATGGACATGGTAGACTTCATCACGGCCGCCTACTACTCGCAAGATCTCGAACAGATTGAAGAGATGTTCGAAGAGGAACAAGAGGGTGTCTGCAGCGGCGACGCCGACGACGCCGACCGCCTGCTCTACAACCGCAACACGGCCTGGGTAAACGCCATGCCGGCCATCATGGAGCAAAAAGCCACATTCTTCGCCGTGGGCGCCGCGCACCTGGTGGGCGAGAATGGAGTGCTCAAGATGCTCGAAAAGAAAGGATATACCATTGAAGGTGTGAGAAAATGAACAAGACAGTATGGCGCAATATCGGACGTTTTGCACTGCTGATGCTCACGCAGCTGCTGGTGCTCAACTACGTCTACCTCGGCGGATATATCATGCCGATGCTCTACGTGCTCTTCATCCTGATGCTGCCCACCGACACCGGGCGCGTGCCGCTGCTGCTGATAGCCTTCGGCACAGGTCTCATCGTCGACATAATGGCCGGCATGCTGGGTTTCCACACCTTGGCCTGCACCGTGGTGGCCATGCTGCGCATCTGGTTTGCCAACCGCATACTGACGCGCGGCGAGCCGGTGACCATCACCACACCCAGCATCTACAGCGTCACACCTCAGTACTTCATAGCCTACCTCATGCTGATGTTGGCGGCATTCTACCTCGTGTTCTACACTGCCGAGCTGTGGGGCTTCCGCGGATTTGGCGGCGTGATGCTGGCCACCCTGCTCAGCACCATCGTCACCACTCTGCTGGCAGTGCTCTACCAGATAGTCTTCGTCAAAAAAGAGGAATCATGAAAAGACTGGTCATAGCCGCCATAGTCATGCTCACGGCCGTAGGCACACATGCACAGACCGCCATAGGCCGCTGGCGCGACTGTCTCGACTATTCGCGCATCAACCATATCGTAGTGGCAGGCAGCACAGTCTACGGCGCAGCCCGCAACGGAGTGGCCGTCTACGACACCGAAGACCACACCCTGACCACCATGAGCAAAGTGTCGGGCCTGAACGATGTGGGCATCGCCACCATAGCCTACGACCAGCAGACAGGATGCCTCGTCGTGGCCTACACCAACTCTAACATCGACATCATAGACCGCGGACGGACATACAACCTGTCCGACATCAAACGCACCGAAATCTCATCCAACAAAGAGATCAACGCCATCCGGTTCCACGGCAAGCGTGCCTATTTGGCCACCGGTTTCGGTGTGGTGGTTGTCGACCTGGTGCGGCGCGAAATCGGCGAGACTTGGTTCCTCGGTGCCGGCAGCACACACACGGCCATCTACGACCTTGCCTTCAGCGCAGACAGCATCTATGCCGCCACCGCCGAAGGCCTGAAAAGCATATCCCTCGGCGAGGCACATCCCTCCATCAGCGACCGCTGGAGCACCGTGCCTGGCTACGAAGGCATCAACATCACCATGCTGAGCCACTTCGACAACGCCCTGCTCTGCGCAGGCTACACGTTCGACCCGCTGCAACTGACCGTCTATCGCGATGGCACCTCCCTGCTCACCGGCGAAGTCGGCTCTATGCACACCGGCGGCGGGCGGTTGGCCCTGACGGTCGACGGGAGCGTCATAGCCTATGGCCCCGGCATGGAAGAACTCGGCACCTACAGCACCTTCACCTGGGGCAACCTCGACGCCAACGACGCCGTCTTTGCCGCCGACGGCACCCTGTGGGTGGCGCTGATGTGGGCCGGAATGGTAGGCATCGGCCCCGACGGCAGCGACGAGACACACCAGCCATCCGGGCCCGGTTCAGGCGACAACAGCTACCGGCTGCGCTCATTCCGCAACCGCATGATGCTCTGCCCGGGCGGACACACGGCCACATACTCCAACACATACCTTGCGCCCAACGTGTTCACCAACATCGGCGACAAATGGCAAGGCATAGACCTCGGCAACGGCGCCCTCAACGGATTGTTCGACATCGTCGATGCCGCCGTCAACCCACGCGACACCAACGAGACGGTGGCGACCATGTGGGGCGGTGGCATTGCCACAATACGCGACAACCAAGTGCAGCAGGTCTACGACAACACAAACACCGGCGGCGCTCTGCATCCTTACATAGTAGACGACTACCACAGCCTGCGCACAAGCTGTGTGGCCTTCGACCGGAGCGGCACACTGTGGGTGGCGTTGTCAAACACCGACCACTCCATAGCCAGCCGCAGCCGCGACGGCGAATGGAAAGCATACTCTACGGAAGGGCTCTCGTCCAATCTGCGTGTAGACAAGATGGTGGTCGACAGCGTGCGCGGATACATCTGGTTTGCGGGCAGCGACAACGCCATTTTCGTACACGACGGCGAGAGCCGCTATGCACGTGTGAACCCCAACAACGGAAGCAAGCTGCAGACCGAGAACGTCAATGCCATAGAGCAGGACCAGAACGGCAACATCTGGGTAGGCACCAACAAAGGCATCAAGGTCATCTACGACGGATACAACGCCTTCAAGAACGGCGGCTCGGGCGAAACTGCACCCGTGGCATGCAACAACATAACCATCAGCAACGGCGACTTCTCCGAATACCTTATGGCCTACGAAAACATAACCTGCATAGCCGTCGACGGCGCCAACCGCAAGTGGGTCGGCACCGCATCGGGCGGGCTCTATATGCTTTCGGCCAACGGCATGGATCAGCTGGAGCACTTCACCTCGGCCAACAGTCCGCTTTTCTCAGACAAGATTGTCTGCCTTGGCATACAGCCCCGTTCGGGCGACGTATATATAGGCACCGACCGTGGCCTGCAGGTCTACCGCAGCACAGCCACCTACGCCGACGCCGCTCCACAATCCGAGGTCTACGCCTATCCCAACCCCGTGCGTCCGGGCTACGACGGGCCGATAGCCATCAAGGGCTTCACCCGCAACGCGCTGGTGCGCATAACCGATGCCGCCGGCAACACCGTATACAGCACCCTGGCCAACGGCGGCCAAGCCATCTGGAACGGCCACACCGCCAGCGGCGAACCCGTGGCGTCGGGTGTATACTACGTCTTTGCCTCCGATGCCGAGGGGGGCAACCGCTCGGTGGCCAAAATCCTAATTATTCGCTGAATGTTGCTCTCCACTCCAGGCCTTGTGCTCCACACCACCCCCTACGCCGAATCGTCGGTGATTTGCAAGGTGTTCACTCGACAGCTTGGCATGCGGTCCTACATCATCAAAGGCGTGCGCGGCAACCGCGGCCGCGTGAAGCAGAACATGCTGCAGCCCCTCTCGAGCCTCGACATGGTGGTCTACGACAACCACCGCACGCAGCTCAACTACATCAAAGAGCTCTCGCCCCGGCGCCCCGACACCGTGTCGGAGCCTGTGGGCAACGCCATACGCTTTTTCATGACAGAGGTGCTCTACAAAGCCCTGCGCGAAGAGGAGCCCATGCCGGAACTATGGGACTTTGCCGAATCGACAAGCCAGCAAATAGGCGACGCCGGAAGCACCCCGGCAAACCTGCCCATTGGCTTCATGCTGGGCGTGGCCGAACACCTGGGCGTTATGCCGATGGACAACTACTCGCAGCGCGAACCCTATTTCGACCTCGACGACGGACGCTTCGTAGGCTCACCCGAAGAGGCCACACTGCCTCTCGGCCTCTCGGCTTTGCTGCACCAATACCTCGGCCCCGAACCGCCCGTGGCGCCACTGCAGGACCGCAACGCCCTGCTGAGCGCCCTCATCGCCTACTTCGAGCTGCACCTCAGCGGCTTCCGCAACTTCACATCGCACGAGATATTACACACAATTTTAAGATAGAAACCCTATGAAACGAACCATTGCAATCATGACCCTGATGCTCGTGGCCATAGGCCTGCAGGCACAGAATGTCTATTGGGTGTTTCTGACCGACAAAGCCGGCAGCACCTTCGACCCCTACAACTATTTCGACCAGAAAGCCATAGAGCGCTATCGGCAGGTTGGAGCCGACCTCTACGACCTGAGCAACTACCCGGTGACACCGGCCTATGCAGCGGGTGTCAATGCCCTGGCCGCCGAGGAGGTGGGCCAGAGCCGCTGGATGAACGCCATGGGCGTGGTGGCCACACCCGAACAGGCCGCCGCCATCGAGCGCCTGCCCTACGTAAGCCGCGTGCAGCTCATCGGCACCGACATGCAACCAGCCGCACACGCCGACAGCATCAACTACACCGCCGACCAAGACCTCGACACAACACTGACTCCTCAGCTGGTGCGCATGCAGGGATACCTCTTCCGCCAGAAAGGCATCGACGGCCGCGGCGTGCGCATAGCCGTGCTCGACGGCGGCTTCCCGAAGGTGAACACCCACGAAGCCTTCCGCCACCTGCGCGAGAACCGCCAGATACTCAAGACCTGGAACTTCCCCAACAAGAAAGAGGACGTCTACGGATGGAACAGCCACGGCACGATGACCCTCAGCTGCATCGGCGGCCGCATGCACGGCAAAGACCTCGGCATGGCCACCGGCGCCGAATACCTGCTGGCACGCACCGAGGTCGAGGCCGAGCCCTTCAAAGAGGAAATCTGGTGGCAGATGGCCGCCGAATGGGCCGACCGCAACGGCGCCAACATCATCAGCAGCAGCCTCGGCTACGGCAAAGACCGCTACTACACGCGCGACATGGACGGGCAGAGCCACGTGGCCAAGGCCGCCAACACCGCCGCCCGCAAAGGCATACTCGTGATTTGCAGCGCCGGCAACGAGGCCGACGACAACTCGTGGCAGTACATCGTCACCCCGTCGGACGCCGACAGCGTGCTCTGCATCGGCGGCATCGAGCACAGCCTCGAACTCTACGAACACATCAGCTTCGCCAGCTTCGGCCCCTCGGCCGCCGGCCGCCAGAAGCCCAACGTCTGCGCCTTTGCACACACCTGGGCTGCCAGCCCGAAAAACAACGAGGCCTACGACAAAGTCTACGGCACCTCGTTCTCGTGCCCGCTGGTGGCCGGATTTGCCGCCTGCGCCTGGCAGGCCTCGCCCGGCAAGACCAACATGCAGATGTTCGACCTCATACAGCGCAGCGCCGACCTCTACCCCTATTGCGACTATGCCTTCGGCTACGGCGTGCCCCAGGCCTCGTTCTTCATGGGCGGCAAGAAGGCCGCCGAGCCCACCTTCCGCTTCGAGCGCCTCGACGCAACCTCGGTGAGCATCGCCCCGCTGAAGCGCGACAGCTCGGTGTATATCTTCTACAAAGACGTGCTCGACGACGGCAAAATCTACACCTACGGCCAGCGCTGGGTCAGCGTGACCGACACCTCTATCCGGCTCGACTTTGCGGGCGGCCACCGGCTGGTGGTGCACATGGCGGGCTACACCGCCGAATACCGCTTCGACCAACCGACAAACCCCGACCCCGACAACTGGACCTTCATACGCAGCAGCGACCCCAAACTCGAATATGCCAAGACCATCGAGCTGAGACGCACCCCGAGCAAGGATATAGCCACCGAAGGCAGAGGCGAATGGGACTACTATGGCCAGATGGGTCTGGCCATCGGCATGGGCGACGAGCTGGACTGCCGCCTCTGGTCGCCGGCCTTCCGCATCGGCGCACGCTGGCAGCACCACTTCAGCAAAGCCTACGGATGGGGTCTCGCCCTCGAATACGGCCACAGCGCCTTCCGCTTCTCCGACGCCGCCAACGCCCTCGACTCGATGGCCGGCATGGACGACGACCTGCGCTGGCTCGACAAAGAAGTCAGCCAGCACAAAGTCTACCTCGGCGAGCTGGGCATCGAACTCTTCCAGCGTGTGCGCTTCGTGCCGCTGGGCCTGCAGCACAAAGGTATGCACTGGGACCTCGGCGTCTACGGCAACTGGGGCTACAACTCGTACAGGCTCAAGGGCTCGCGCAGCGGCGACATAGCCTCGTCGCGCAAAGAGATTGTGCGCAACCTCAACATCCTCGACAACTACCGCTGGAACTGGGGCGTCACCACACGCCTCACCTACGACATGATAGGCATCTATGCCCGCTACCGACTCAACGGCATCGGCAGCGAGGTGCCGACCGGCAAGGTGCTCCTGCCACGCCTCGAGGTGGGTGTGCAGGTGATGCTCTAACACCACACATACAACAACATAGGCGAAGACGTCAGTCTCCGCCTATTTTTTTGCCCCTCGGATACCGGTTCGCTTCCGGAGCAGTGCATTTTGCCCAAATCTGGCACAACCATACCTGAGAAAGACGAGATTGATTGAAAAGTCGGCCCAACGACCAATTTAAATTTAACAATACTTAACAAAACTTAAGTTCAACTCATAAATGCAACACTTTGGTCAAAAACAGAAAAAGGAGCGCGGAAGCCTTTAAACTTTCAAAGGAG
>JAZNSV010000068.1:0-8141 GCA_045591485.1 Bacteroidales bacterium
CTTCTTTATCAGACGACTACATCCTGCATGTGCAGACCCTGATTAACCGCAGACCCAGAAAACTTTTGAACTTTTTCTCCCCGAAACAAATTTTCTTGCTATCTTTGCACAACAGTGTTGCATTATGATGTTGAGTCTACACTGAAGTAAAAAAATGACGTTGGTGGCGCTATGTTAAAAAAAAGTTGTACTTTTGCATTTTCAAACCGAACCGCCAAAGAGCGATGAACGACCGCAAAAAGAACACCGACCCGACCCAGGCCTTGCTCGACCGTGCAAGGCGCTATTGCGCCATGTCAGAGCAGTGCGAAAGCGGTGTGCGCCAGAAGCTTATCGCCTGGGGAGCCTCGACCGCCGACGTCGAGCCCGTGGTTGCGCGGCTGCGCGGCGAAGGCTATCTGGACGACGAGCGCTATGCCCGCGCCTACTGCGAGAGCAAGATGCTGCGCCAGCATTGGGGCCGCCAAAAGGTGCTCTACCAGCTGCGCACCAAGCATCTGCCCAAGGAGGCTATAGACAGCGGCATGGCCGCCGTCGACGACGAGTCGTACATGGCCATGCTGGCCGAGACAGCCGACCGCAAGCTGGCCGAACTCGGCGGCGCCGACGCACCCGACGCCCGACGCAGGCTGACGGCGTTCCTCGTCTCGCGCGGTTTCTCGTTCGACGAAATCAACAAAGTAACAAAAAACGATATCCAATGAAGCGAATCTTTACACTCTGCGCAGCCATCGCCATGGTCTGCGCCTCGGCTTCGGCTCAAGACGAGGCCGCTGCCAAACAGAAACAGGGCTTCTGGAGCACCAGCAGCACGCCCGCGCTGAAAATCAGCGAGACGATGTTCAACAACTGGTCCACCAGCGGTAACTCGCAAATCGACGCCACCGGTACCTTCTTCGGCAACTACAAGTACACTCACCCCAAGTTTGTGTGGGACAACGTGGTCGACCTGGCCTACGGCTACGCCTGGCAAGACCTCGACAACAGCAGCGCCGACAGCGTGGGCGGCCTCTTCGAGACCCGCCGCAAGAGCAACGACAAAATCGACCTCACCAGCTCCATCAGCTGGAACGCCTACAAGGGCTGGGGCGCCTCGTTCACGGCCAACCTCAAGACCCAGTTCGGCGCCGGCTACGAGTACGACGGCATCGGCGTCAACCAGACCGAGACCATGGTCAGCAGCTTCTTCGCACCGGCCTACCTGACCACCGCTCTCTCGTTCGAACACAAGAAGGACAACTGGTCGGTCTCCCTCTCGTTCCTGGCCGGCAAGACCACCTTCGTCGTCAACGACTCGCTCATCGCCGGCGGTCGCAACTACGGTGTCATCCAGCCCGACAACTTCGATGCCGCCGACCCCACCACCTTCAGCCACGCCTATTTCGCCCTCGGTAGCTACGTCAAGGCCCAGTACCTGAAGAAGGATCTCCTGCCCAGCCTCGACCTCTACGCCCGCGCCGAGCTCTTCTACGACTACAAGAAACCCACCAACATGGCTTGGAACACCGACGCCACCGAGATGGGTGCCAACTCGAAGTACGCCCTCGCCGGCGAGGAGACTTGGGACGACCTGGCCGCCAAGGGCTGGATGGCCAAGCGCGCCTTCGAAACCGACCTCGACTTCGAGGTGAAGCTCGACTACCGCTTCTCAAGCCACATCGCCGCCAACTTCGCCCTCAACGTCAAATGGGACACCGACTTCAGCGGCATGGGCAAGTGGGGCCACTGGCAGGTCTACCAGATGGCCGGCGTGCAGGTCTTCTTCAACTGGAAAACCCCGAAAGCATGAGAAAGTGAGAAGTGAAAAATGAAAAGTGAAACGAGGGTTGGTACTGAGTGCGCCGACCCTCGTTTCATTTTTCATTTTTCACTTTTCATTTTTCACTTGAAGTGGAGCAGCACGCTCTCGTTTACCCTGATGCCTACCAGGCCGATGAGCGAGCTGTCTTTGATGGCCAGTTCGAGCAGGCCGGTGGCCG
The DNA here is from genome assembly GCA_045591485.1 of Bacteroidales bacterium. Classification (GTDB taxonomy): domain Bacteria; phylum Bacteroidota; class Bacteroidia; order Bacteroidales; family P3; genus Colimorpha. The sequence goes on from JAZNSV010000068.1 coordinate 1,980, forward strand.
AGACCGTCAGCCGCAGGCGCCGCCGCGGGTCGGGGTTGGCGTGCTGTTGGAAGTAGCTCGACATTAGCTCGTTGACCACGTGGTCGCGCACCGTCATGGTGAACGCGCGCCCGGCACGCAGCTCCTCGAATTCGCGCAGCGTCATGCCGAGGTAGGCATTGCCGTAGGCGTCTACATAGTGCACGTAGATGATGTAGTCGTCGCCCTGCTGCATATAGCGCGGCATGTTGCGCTGCATGATTTGCTGCGGCGGCTCGCCCAGGTCGCGCATGGTGGCGCCGTGGTGCAGCATGGCGGCGGCGCCGGCAAAGATGGTGTAGGCGGCAAAATTGTGCATACCGTCGGCATCTACCTGCAGCAGGCTGATGTCCTCTATGCTGTCGCCCAAAGCCATGGCCGGCAGGCCGTTGTCGCAGCAGATGAAGTATTGGTCGCGGGCTTTAACCACCAGAAACGGCGGCCGTGTGGCCACGTCGATGATGTGCACCGTCCCCTCGGGAAAACCCGTGCAGCCGTGTTGCACCACAAAGGTGGCCTTCATCACATCCAACGGATCGATGCGGTGCGTGATGTCTATCACCTGCACACCGTCGATAAGGCTCATCAGGCGCCCTTTCAGCATGCCGCCGAAAAAATCACTGTCGCCCCAATCGGTTGTCAATGTAACTATTGGTCTTCCCATGTCGTGCTGGTTTCGAGGTGCAAAGATACACATTTTTTCGTTGGTATGAGAAAAAATGTGTATCTTTGCTAATCGGCTCGCGCGTGCGAGCGGGTTTTATTAGTTTAGCAATCAATAAATTGTAAAAAGATATGTCACTACTTTCCATACGCAATTTGCACGCCTCGATAGGCAACCGCGAGATACTGAAAGGCGTCAACCTCGAGGTAGACCGCGGCGAGGTGCATGCCATCATGGGTCCCAACGGCAACGGCAAGAGCACCCTGGCGGGTGTGGTGGCCGGCAACCCGAAGTACACCGTCACCGACGGCGAGGTCGTGTACAACGGAAAGAACATCCTTGAGATGCCCGTCGACCAGCGTGCCTGCGAAGGCATCTTCCTCGGCTTCCAGTATCCGGTCGAGATTCCCGGCGTGAGCATCACCAACTTCATGCGCACCGCCGTCAACGAGCAGCGCAAGTATCACGGCCTCGACCCGCTGGGCGGAGCCGAGTTCCTGCGCCTGATGGAAGAAAAGAAGAAGGTGGTCGAGATGACCACCAACCTCGCCAACCGCTCGGTCAACGAAGGCTTCAGCGGCGGCGAGAAGAAGAAAAACGAGATTTTCCAGATGGCCATGCTGGCCCCGACGCTCTCCATACTCGACGAGACCGACAGCGGCCTCGACATCGATGCCCTGCGCATCGTGGCCGGAGGCGTCAACCAGCTGCGCTCCAAAGACAACGCCACCATAGTCATCACCCACTACCAGCGTCTGCTCGACTTCATTGTGCCCGACTTTGTGCATGTGCTCTACGAAGGCCGCATCGTCAAAACCGGCCCCAAAGAGCTGGCCCTCGAACTGGAAGAGAAAGGCTACGACTGGATTAAAAAGGAGCTTGGCGAATGATACGGAAAGACATACTGCCCGACGTGTGGAACGACAACTGGAAGGTGGCCGACACCACCGAACCGCATGTGCTGCCTGTGCCGCGGGGTGCCAAAATCAAGGTCGTCGCCACAGACGACCCGTGGCTTGTGGAGATGATGCATGGACAGGCACTCTGCATCCCGCCTAGCGAGCTGCTCACAATCGACATGGAGGAAGGCTCCAACCTCGAACTCTACCGCCTGCAGGGCATGAACACGCCGCAACGCGAACTGACCGAGACCCGCGTCACCATGCAGCGCGACGCTTCGCTCCGCATGTGTACCGTCACCCTCGGCGGCGGCCATGTGCGCAACAACGTGCAGGTGCGCATGCAGGGCGAAGGCTGCAGCCTCGATGCCGACGGCCTCTATCTGGTCGACCGCGACCAGCAGTGCGACAACTATATCTTCGTCGAACACGCAAAACCCCGCTGCTTCAGCCGCGAACTGTACAAGGGCATTGTCGACGACTCGGCCCGCGCCCGCTTCAACGGCCACGTGCTGGTGCAGGACGGCGCCGTGAAGACCGAAGCCTACCAGACCAACCGCAATATCCTGCTCACCGACAAGGCGCATGTAGACACGCGCCCCTTCCTCGAGATATACAACGACGATGTCAAGTGCTCGCATGGCAGCACCATAGGCCAGCTCGACGAGCAGGCCATGTTCTACCTGCAAACACGCGGCATCAGCGCCCGCACCGCCATGACGATGCTCAGCTACGCCTTCTGCGACGAGGTCATTCGCGGCATCGGCATCGACGCCCTGCGCGACACCGTGGGCGATATGGTCAAGAAACGCCTGCACGGCGAACTGACGCCCTGCGACGAATGCGCCATCCGCTGCTCGTCGCCCTGCAACGGCGAGGGCGCCAACTTCAAGATCGACCCCAGCAAGCTTTAATCGAGATGAAAGCTGAAAGTGGAAAGTGGAAAGTCGTCATGCTGTTTTGTGTCAGCATCGCTTTCCACTTTTTATTTTCCACTTCTTTGTGCGCCCAATGCGGCGTCAAGGTGAAACCTGCCGACCGCGCCGCCTACGACTGCGCCCTCGGCGAGAAGAACCACCGCAAGGCCTCGCAGATGATGCGCCAGGTGGCGCAGCGCAACCCCAAGGCCGCCGACCCCCAGTTCCAGCTGGGTATGATGGCCGTGCGCGACGGCTTCAACGTTGCAGGCATCCGCCGCTATTTCCCGCGGTGCATCGAGCTTTGCCCCAATTATCCGAATGCTTTGGCCCATTACTATATGGGCATGATCCACTACACCGACGCGCGCTACGACGACGCCGTGGCCGAACTGGAGCAATACTTCGCCCTGGCCAACAACACCATCGACCGCGCCGTCAGCGCCGCCTACGAAGAGGCTTCCAACTATCTCTATTGGTCGCAGTTCCTTGCCGAGGCCACGCTCAATATGGCCCCGTTCGAGCCTGAACGCGTGAAGGGTGTCAGCTCGAAGCACAACGAGATGCTGCCGTTCCTCACCGTCGATGGCAGCGAGATGTACTACCTGCGCGAGATGCCCGTCGAGCAGGAACGCACTTTCTACGCCCGCGAACTGGAGCAGAAGCAGTGGCGCCTCTGCTGCAGCCGGTGGCAAGACACGGTGTTCTCCAAGGGCATCGCCCTGCCGCCGCCGTTCAACAGCGGACGCCCCGAGGGCTCTGTGAGCCTCACGGCCGACGGCAGCGAGCTCTACTATTCGGTCATCACCGACAACCACGGCTATGCCAACAGCGACATCTATCGCGTGCGCCGCCGCGACGGACGCTGGCAGCAGCCCGAAAACCTCGGTCCTCAGCTCAACGGCGACCGCACGTGGGAGTCTCAGCCCTCGGTCAGCGCCGACGGGCAGTGGCTCTACTTCGCATCCAACCGCAAAGGCGGGCAGGGCGGCATCGACATCTGGCGCTGCCACAGGCTGAAAAACGGCGACTGGAGCCGCCCGGAGAACCTCGGCGCCAACGTCAACACCGCGGGCAACGACAAGTGCCCCTTTATCGCCGCCGACGGGCGGACGCTCTACTTCCTCAGCGACGGATGGCAGGGCTTCGGCGGCTACGATATCTATTTCGCCGACTTGAAGGATGCCTACGGCAACCGCCCCACCAACCTCGGCCTGCCTATAAATACCGAGAGCGACGAGGTGAGCTTCGGCGTGAGCGCCGACGGCCGCCGCGCCTATTTCAGCGGTCGCGTCGAGGGCTCGCGCAGCTCCGACATACTGATGTTCGACCTCTATCCCGCCGCGCAGCCCGAGCCTGTGAGCCTCTGCCGCCTCAGGGTGCAGTCGCCGTCGGGCAGCCGCGACACCATGCTCATCCTTTCCGAAAAAAACAACACCGTCGTCACCCTCGGCGCCGACGGCCAGCTGCCATATATCCACTGCGGCCGCGCACGCCATTTTGCCGCTCTCCGCAGCGTGAGCCTCAACGACACGCTGATGCCGCTCGAGGTGTCCTATCTGCCGGGCAGCCGCCTCGATGCCGACGGCGAGGCTGTGGCCGATGCACTGGCCGAGTGGCTGGTGGCAAACCCAAGGGTGCACCTCGACATCGAATGCCCGCGCAGCACCGACGCCCGCGCCGTGGTCGACCGCCTGCGCCGCAAGGGCATACGCCCCGACCGCCTCGGCTATCGCGGCGGCACCGATATCGTTCGCCCGCAGATACGCCTCAACACAAGCAACCTATAAAACATTTCCTGCAAAAATGAAGCCCATCATCCGCATACTGGCCTACTTGAAGCACTACCCATGGCAGATTGCCATGAACGTGCTCTTCAACGTGCTTCACATCCTTTTCAATCTGGGTTCGTATGTGATGATTGTGCCTTTCGTCGAGCTGCTTTTCGGCACTGGCCGCACCGCCGCCGCCGAACCCGCCCTCACCTTCAGCCAGGAAGGCATCACCGACTGGGCCTTCTGGCACCTCTACAACTATCGCGACTCTGTTGGCATGTGGCCGTGCCTGCTCTGGATATCCGGAGCCTATCTGCTCCTCACCCTCGTGGCCAATATATGCCGCTATGTGGCCCTCGTCTTCCTGAGCACCCTGCGCAACGGCGTCATCGAACATCTGCGCAACGACCTCTATCACAAGATAACCATCCTGCCCGTCAGCTATTTCGGACGCCATCGCCGCGGCGACCTCATAAGCCGCATGTCCAACGACCTGGCCGACATCGAGTGGAGCGTCAGCACCCTGCAGTCGCTCGTCAAAGACCCGATCAACATCATCGTCTTCGGCGCCACACTGCTCTTCGTCTCATGGCGCTTGTTCGTGCTCTTCCTCCTGGTGTTGCCGCTGGGGCTTTGGCTCATCGTCAGAATCGGACGCAGCCTGAAGCGCAATTCGCAGGTCGGACAGAACCTGCTGGGCCGTCTTTTTGCACGGCTCGAAGAGTCGCTGGCCGCCCTGCGGGCCATCAAGACCAACGGCGCCGAGCAGCGCCGCGAAGACGACTTCCGCCAGGCCAACGAACGCTACTCGCGCTCGATGGTGCGCGTGGCTCGCCGCCGCGAGCTCTCAAGCCCGCTCTCCGAGGTGCTGGGCACCCTGGCTCTGGTCATCATCCTCATCGTCGGCGGCTCGTGGGTCGTGGGCGGACATATCCAGCCCTCGGTGTTCATCTTCTTCGTCATCATCTTCGCACGCATCATACCGCCCATCCAGTCGGTCGTCAAAGCCTACACCGCACAGCTCAAAGGCTCGGCGTCGGCGGCCCGCTTCCTCGAGGTGCTCGATGCCGACGAGGTCATCCGCGAACGGCCTGGCGCCGTCGACCTGCCGTCGTTCGGCACCGACATCACTCTCAGCGGTGTAGGCTTCCACTACGGCGACGGTGTGCCCATACTCCAGGATATCGACCTGCGCATCCCGCGCGGACAAACCATAGCCATTGTCGGTCCCTCGGGCGCCGGAAAGAGCACCCTCGTCGACCTCCTGCCGCGATTCTACGACGCCACCAGCGGCACCATCACCATCGACGGCTACGACATCCTCGACCTCAACATCAACTCGCTGCGGCGCCAGTTTGGACTCGTCAGCCAGAACTGCATCCTCTTCAACGACACCGTGGCGGCCAATATCGCCTTTGGCGGCAACCGCTACAGCCGCGAGCAGATCCGCGAGGCTGCACGCATCGCAGGGGCCGACGAGTTCATCAGCGCCATGCCGCAGGGCTACGACACCCCCATCGGCGACCGCGGCGTGCTGCTCTCCGGCGGCCAGCGCCAGCGTCTGAGTATAGCCCGCGCCGTCATCGCCGACAAGCCGATACTCATCCTCGACGAAGCCACCTCGGCTCTCGACTCCGAAAGTGAGCACGCCGTGCAGCAAAGCCTCGATGCCGTCATGCAGGGGCGCACGTCTATCGTCATAGCCCACCGCCTGTCCACCATACGCCATGCCGACCTCATCGTCGTGCTCGATCACGGACGCATAGTGCAGCGCGGCACCCACGACCAGCTTATGGCCGATGCCGGCGGACTCTACCACAAGCTCGTCAACATGCAGTCGTTCGTATAAACGTTGGTGGAAAAAGAGCCGCGTCAGCGGCGGCACCCCG
>JAZNSV010000069.1:0-25935 GCA_045591485.1 Bacteroidales bacterium
AGGTTCCTCTTTCCACAGCCTCTCGCAGGACGACGTGCAGCGTGCATGCGACCTCATCAATCACCGTCCAAGAAAAAGATTCGGCTTCAGATCTCCTTATGAAATGTTTTTGCTATATTTGCACCAGCAATTAGGTCAACATTTTACTCCCTTGGTGTTGCGTTTATAACTTGAATTCAGTTTTACGGAGGGCTGTTTTCGTCGAAAGGTCGCCGAAGGATCACCGAAGGATTGTAGAAGGGAGCGTGGGCGTCTCAATCTCGAAGAATGCGGGCTTCGCCTTCGAAGGAGCAGATCTCCGCTGCGAGGGTGTTGAGGTTGTGGAAACGGCTGTAGCTGCTGTCGGCCGGCACTCCTGCCACGTCGCCCATGGCATCGAGATCCCACGGGGCGAGAATCAGCAGGCTGCCGTTGGCGCAGGCGTCGAAACGGCTGCGTTCGGGTTTCCAGTAAGGGCCGATGGGCTGGTCTTGCAGGTGGATGAGGGGGTAGCCTTTGGCCAGGCATTCGTTCTTCATCAGCTGTTCGCCGCGCGAGATGCCGGGGGTGACGATGACGGTCTGGCCGGCGAGGATGGCGGAGAGCCAGCGGTCGTGCTCGGCGGCGTAGTCGGCGGTGGTCTCGTAGGGGAGGCGGCTGACGGGGTGCCGACGGTGGCACTGCACCTGCACCTTGCGGGCCCAGCGCAGGAGGAAGAGGTTGCCGAAGGCACCATAGCTGCGCTCTCCGATGCGGACATGGAGGCAGCGGCGCATCACGTCGGGCAACCGACGGCGCAGGAGTGCCCGGCGGGGGTTGTCGTTCACATAGGCTATCATTGCCGTGCGGTGGCGCTCGTCGAGGCAGACGGTGTCGTCGTAGTTGTCGTCGAACAGGGGGCGCTGGCTGCGGCCGACAAGGGCGTAGTACTCCTGCCGCTGCCGGTGGGAGAGGCTGCGGACGAGGGCGCCTTCGGTGTGGTGGACGAGGGCCTTCGTGCGGAGCCAGGCGGGGGCGTCGGGGCGCTGGCAATCGACCGAGATCGGTCGATTGCTGGAGGACGGGAGGCCCTGCATGGCCTGCCAGCGGGCGGTGCAGGTGGCCTTGAAGGCCTGGACGATGTCGCCCAGGCTCCACGGCATGGGCTCGAGCACCTCGATGACGCCGTGGAAATGGTCGGGCATGCAGACCGAGGCGTGCACCTCCACGCGGTTGCCATGAGAGGCCTGGATGGCAGGGGTCTGCTGCCAGGCTTGGAGGACGGCTTCGCCGAGGGGTGTGGGGTCCAGCCTTTCTTCGCGGCCGAGATCGGCCGCAAAGGAGGAGAGCAGGGGCTGACGGCCGCTCACGACAAGCGTGACCAGATAGACGCCGCGGCCGTAGTAGTCGTGGCCGGGATTGCGTGGGCGATAGGGGGAGACTGCCATATTCAAGAAAAATCCGGAGATGTCAGCACTATTCCTTGTAATATCCCACCCAATTGCTATTGGCAGGATTGCCTTTCTCGTAAACAATCTCAAATGGGTCGCCTATCTGAATTTTGTCCCATATCGAGTCGGGAGGCGATGTGTGTCCGTTGTACCATTCACCATCTACGCAATAGGTGTACGAGACACATTTGATATTGTGGCCTTTACCTGACTTGTAAAGCTCCTTTATGTATGCGGTGGTTTCAATATTGCTGCGATGCAAGCGACAATCGTCAACTATGTCTGGAACGAGAAGGCACAGCATCGGCGTCGCCAACACAACCCAAAACAGCACCCCCTTCCACCATTTACCACGTCTTTTTTGCTGTTTGACTGTCTCTCTCTCCGTCGGATACACGGGGCGTCTGTCTATATTGTGAGGCATCGCTTTGTGTTTACTATTTTACTACTATAGAGGGCATGCAAACACATGCCCTCTATATATTTGCCTCTATAACAGGTTCTGTTATTTCTGCCAGAGCTTCTGCCAGTTTTTGTACTCACGGTCTTTCCAGGCGCCGTTGTGGTAGGCGTAGCTGACGATGGCGGGGATGACGGTGGTGCCTTCGGCATAGACCATCTGCTGCAGTTCCTCGCTAACCTTGCCCCAGCTGCCGGCCTCGAGAAGGGTGCTGCTGCTGCAGGCGCCGTCGCGGACGTCGGCCACGGTGATCTGGATGGCGTATTTGTGCATGGGCACTTCCTTGCCGAGGATTTCGGCGCAGACGACGGTGTCCTGTGCAAAATTCTTGGGGGTGCCGCCGCCGACCATGAAGAGGCCGCTCTCGGGGCAGTTCATCTTAATCTCGGTGAGCTCGAGGAAGTCGGCCACGCTGTCGATGCTGACGTAGAGCTTGCCGGCATGCTTGCGGATCCACTGGTGCTTGCCGATGCCGAAGCCGGCGCTGCTGTCGCTGAAGGCGGGGCAGAAGATGGGCACGCCGCACTCGTAGCAGGTCTGGATGAGGGAGTCTTTCTTCACACCGTGACCCTCGGCAAGCCATTTGCCCACGTTGTAGAGGAACTCGCGGCTGCTGTAGGGACGCGGCTCGAGGAGGTCGGCCACGTCGCAGGTGGCCTGGTCGCAGGCCTGCAGCTCTTCCTCGTCGATGAAGGTGTCGTAGATGCGGTCGATGTAGAGCTCGCGGAGCTTGGTGTCGGGGATGACGTTCTCCTTGGTGCCGATGTAGTGCTTGTAGCCCAGGGCCTCGAAGAGGTCCATGTCGATGATGGAGGCTCCGGTGCTGACCACGGCGTCGATCATCTTGTTGCGCACCATGTCGACATACACCTGCATGCAGCCGGCGGCGCTGGTGGAGCCGGCGATGGTGAGGATGTTGGTGCAGTCCTTCTCGGCCAGCATCTGGCAGAGGATGTCGGCGGCGCGGGCGGTGTCGCGGCTGGTGAAGCTCATGTGGCGCATGGCGTCGATGAGCTCGGTGCTGTCGTACTTCTTGATGTCAATGTGCTTGACGGTTTCTTTCAGGAGGTCTTTTTTTTCCATTTTATAATGTATTTTGTTAGTTGTCTCTTTCACCGCACGGGAGGGTGTTCGCTCGACAAGCTCGCGGTTCCCGTACGGTGTTATTACGCCTTACGGCGTGGGTCGTGCCTTCGGCACGTATTGACTTTTCTGGTTCAATATTAATGCTTCAGCGGGCACGCACGTGGGAGACTCCCTGCCTGAAATTATCTTCTCTATAACGCGCAAAGCGGCGGTTTATTGTGTTGGGGGTGAAAATTTCACTCCGCGGATTTGAGGGTGACGTTCTGCGTGATTTCGGCGGTGCCGTAGTTCCAGTTGCCGTCGCCGCCGTGGAAGGCCGAATTCGGGGCCGAAACTGTGACTGTTGTGTCACGGTAGAGACCGTTCTCCGGGCCGTCGACGTCAACGAAATCCACATTCACCCGATCGTTGGGCAGGGCAAGGTGGCTTACCTCATATCGCCCGTCGGCATCGGTGGTGTCCTGAAAGCGCATGTCGGGCAGCACCTCTCCGCCGGATTCTGTATAGACCCGCCCGACACCTATTCCGGCCAAGGGTGTACCATTCACGTCGGTGACGGTGCCTTTCACTCTGTAGGTGCCCTGTGGGCAGCCGTACTCTTCGGTTCCCCATTCTTCGTCGCACCCCGCAAGGTTGATGCCAAGCAGTGCGCCGATTGTGGCGATAAGCCAACTCTTTACCGTAAGAAATCTTATTTTCATAGCTATTATTTTTTTATTCAGACTGTCAGGACACGATTTTCAGCCCGATGATGGAGCCCACGAGGGTGGTGATGAAGAGCAGGCGCCAGAAGGTGGCGGGCTCGTGGAATACGAAGATGCCGAGCAGCACGGCGCCGAGGGCTCCGATGCCGGTCCACACGGGGTAGGCGGTGCCGATGGGCAGCGTCTCGGTGGCCTTGGCCAGCAGCACGGCGCTGAGCACGTAGAAGAACGCGAATGCCGCCATCCATTCCCAGTAGGGCCACCCTTCGAGCCCCTTGGTCTTGCCCAGGCAGAACGAGAAACCTACCTCGCACAGCCCTGCCAAGATGAGTATTATCCAGTTCATTGAGATGCAGTGTTTTTAGTGTCCGTAGTCGGCCAGGAACTTGATGCGCATCAGGCGTATCTCCTCTTCTGTGTAGTCGGGGTCGTCTTCGAATTCGGCCAGGGCCTCTTCGAGCGAGGCGCTCTCCGACTCGCGCCAGTAGTCCATCAGCACTTCCTGGTGGTCTTCTTCGATATTGTCTTGTATGTAGTAGTCTATGTTGAGCTTGGCGCCGCTGCGTATGATGTGTTCCATCTCGGTGAGCAGGGCGTCCATGGTGAGTCCCTTGCCGGCGGCTATGTCTTCGAGGCTCTTGCGGCGGTCGATGCTCTGAATGATGTAGACCTTGTTGGCGGCTTTGTTGGCTGCCGAGCGGATGACGATGTCCTGCGGGCGTTCGATATCGTTGTCTTCGACGTACTTCTTTATGAGTTCGATGAATGGGCCGCCGTGGCGTTCGGCCTTGGCTTTGCCCACGCCCGAGCAGTGGGCCAGCTCGTCGATGGTGACGGGGTACTGCAGCGTCATGTCCTTGAGCGATGTGTCTTCAAAGATGACGTAGGCGGGTATCTTCTCGCGGGCGGCGATGCTCTTGCGGAGGCTCTTGAGCTGCACATAGAGGGCTTCGTCGCCTGCTGCCGAGGCGCCGCCGGCGGCAGCCATCAGCTCCTCTTCGTCCTCCTCTTCGGCGGCCGAGTAGTCGTGGTCGCAGGTGACCATGATGCTGTAGGGCTTCTTGATGAACTTGGTGCCGGCGGGTGTGAGCTTCAGCACGCCGTATTGCTCGATTTCTTTCTGCAGAAGCCCCTCGAAGAGGGCGGTGCGCAGCACGGCTTTCCAGAAGAGCTCGTCGCGGTCGGCGCCGCCGCCGAACTGCTCCAGCTTGTCGAGGTGGTAGCTCTTGGTGTTGGTATTCTTGTGGCCCATCAGCACGTCGACGATGTCTTTGGGCTTGAAGGCCTGCTTCATGGCCACGATGGTCTCCAGCGCGAAGGCCACCTCTTCCTTGGCCTCTTCCTGCGGCTTGGGGTGCAGGCAGTTGTCGCAGTTGCCGCAGTAGGGCTCGTTGTAGTCTTCGCCGAAGTATTTCAGTATGTTCAGTCGTCGGCAAGCCGAGCTCTCGGCGTAGGAGACCATCTCCTGCACCAGCTGCTTGGCCATCTCCTGCTCGGTGACGTTCTTGTCGATGAAGAATTTGTAGAGCTTTTCAACGTCCTGCTCACTGTAGAAGGCTATGCAGCGTCCTTCGCCGCCGTCGCGCCCCGCGCGCCCGGTCTCCTGGTAGTAGCCCTCGATGCTCTTGGGTATGTCGTAGTGGATGACGAAGCGCACGTCGCTCTTGTCGATGCCCATGCCGAAGGCTATGGTGGCCACGATGACGTCCACCTCTTCCATGAGGAATTTGTCCTGGTTCTCGGCGCGCACCTTGTTGTCCAATCCGGCGTGGTAGGGCAGGGCCTTGATGCCGTTGATCACCAGCAGCTGGGCCAGGTCCTCCACCTTCTTGCGCGTCAGGCAGTAGATGATGCCGCTCTTGCCGGGGTTCTCTTTGATGAAGCGTATTATCTCTTTGTGGAGCAGCATGGGGTCGCTCGGCTTGGGTCGCACCTCGTAGTATAGGTTGGGCCGGTTGAAGCTCGAGATGAAGGTCTTGGCTTTCTCCATGCCGAGGTTTTTGATGATGTCCTGCTGCACCTTGGGTGTGGCCGAGGCGGTGAGGGTCAGTATGGGCACGTCGGGCCGTATGGCCCGTATGGCGTCGCGCAGGCGGCGGTATTCGGGCCTGAAGTCGTGGCCCCACTCCGAGATGCAGTGTGCCTCGTCGATGGCGAAGAACGTTATCTTTATCTGTTTCAGGAAGTCTATGGTCTCCTCTTTCGAAAGGGTCTCCGGGGCTACATAGAGCAGTTTGGTGTCGCCTTTGAGCAGGTCTTCTTTCACCTCGTTGACCTGCACGCGCGAGAGCGACGAGTTGAGGAAGTGGGCCACGCAGTTGCTGCCCGAGGTGTAGCGCACGGCGTCGACCTGGTTTTTCATCAGCGCTATGAGCGGCGACACCACGATGGCGGTGCCGTCGAGTATCATGGCCGGCAGCTGGTAGCAGAGGCTCTTGCCCCCGCCGGTGGGCATGATGACGAAGGTGTCGTTGCCGTCGAGCAGGCTCTGTATGATGGCTTCCTGGTCGCCCTTGAACTGGTCGAAGCCGAAGATTTCTTTCAAATAAGTGTGCAAATCTGCCATAATCTCACAATATTTGTCGCGGAAGTTCGTTATACGTTTCAGTTTTACAAAGATACTAAAAAATAACTAACCGACAAAATAAAATTAACAGTGAAGAGTCGAGAGGAGATAAAAAGTATTGCTGCTCAGGTGATTGCCGAAGAAAAAAAAGCTGTCGCCGAGTTGGCCAACCATATCGGCGACAGCTTTGCCGAGGCTGTCGAAACCATTTTTTCGGCTTCCGGACGTGTGGTTGTGACGGGCATCGGCAAGAGCGCCAACATAGCCACCAAGATTGTGTCGACCTTCAATTCGACCGGCACGCCGGCCCTCTTCCTTCATGCCGCCGACGCCATCCACGGCGACCTCGGCATGGTGCGCCCCGGCGACGTGGTCATCTGCATCTCCAAGAGCGGCAACACCCCTGAGATAAAGGTCCTCGTGCCGCTCATCAAAAACTTCGGCAACCGCCTCATTGCCATCGTGGGCAACACCGACTCGTTTCTCGCCCGCGAAGCCGACCTCGTGCTCGACACCACCGTGGAACACGAGGCCTGCCCCAACAACCTGGCTCCCACCAGCAGCACCACGGCCCAGCTCGTGATGGGCGACGCCCTGGCCGTGGCCCTCATCGAGTGCCGCAACTTCTCTGCGCGCGACTTCGCCCGCTTCCATCCCGGCGGCGCCCTCGGCAAGCAGCTCTACCTCCGCGTCAGCGATCTCTACGTACAAAACGAGCGCCCGGCTGTGCCGCCGCAGGCCACCATCGACGAGACCATCCTCGAGATGACCTCCAAGCGCCTTGGCTGCACCGTCGTCGTCGAAGGCGACGAAATACGCGGCATCATCACCGACGGCGACCTGCGCCGCATGATGCAGACTTTCCACTCGCCGCAGACGGCCTCCGACATCATGAACCACAATCCCAAGCGCATTCTCGACACCGAGTACGCCGTCACCGCGCTGCAGATGATGCGGCAGAACAGCATCACGCAGCTCATTGTCACCGACGCCGCAGGCCGCTACCTCGGCATCATACATATACACGATATATTGAGAGAGGGTATTATATGAAGCTATACACCGACAAAGTCGTCAAAATCTACCGTTCACGCACCGTCGTGAAAGAGGTGTCCGTCTCCGTCAGCCAGGGCGAGATAGTGGGTCTGCTGGGCCCCAACGGCGCCGGCAAAACCACCACCTTCTACATGGTGGTGGGCATTATCAAGGCCAACAGCGGGCGTGTCTTCTTCGAGAGCACCTGCGAGGCCGACAAGCAGAATCCGCTCTTTGCCAATCCCAAAGCCGAGCGCCCTGAAGGCGACGCTCCCTGGCGGCTCGAAATCACGGGCCTGCCCATGTATCGCCGCGCGCAGATGGGTGTGGGCTATCTGGCTCAGGAAGCCTCGGTGTTCCGCCAGATGTCGGTCGAAGACAACATAGGCTCCATCCTCGAATTCCGCAAAGACCTCGACAATGAGCAGCGTCATGCCAAGCTCGAGTCGCTGCTCGACGAGTTCCGCCTGCAGCACATACGCAAGAGCAAAGGCATACAGCTTAGCGGCGGCGAACGCCGGCGCACCGAAATCGCCCGCGCCCTGGCCAACGACCCCATGTTCCTCCTGCTCGACGAGCCTTTTGCCGGCGTCGACCCCATAGCCGTGCAAGACATACAGGACATCGTGGCACACCTCAGGGAACGCAACATCGGCATACTCATCACCGACCACAACGTGCGCGAAACACTCGCCATCACCGACCGCGCCTATCTCCTCTACGAAGGCACCGTGCTCCACCACGGCACACCGGAGAGCATGGCCGCCGACCCCGACGTGCGCGAGAAATACCTCGGCCGCGACTTCGAGCTGCGCCGTGCCCGCACCGTGGAAATCTAAAAACCTTTTTTAAAAAAACCATGGAAAGATACTGTGTGATTATGGCCGGCGGCATCGGCAGCCGCTTCTGGCCCTTGAGCAAAAACAACTACCCGAAGCAGTTCCTCGACATCCTCGGCACCGGCAAGAGCTTCATCCGTGCCACCTTCGAGCGCTTCCTGCCGCTCGTGCCTGCCGCCAACTTCGTCGTCGTCACCAACGCCGCCTACAAGCAGCTCGTGCTCGAGCAGCTGCCCGAACTGCAGTCCGACCAGGTGCTCTGCGAACCCATGCGCCGCAACACGGCCCCCTGCATCGCCTATGCCGTCTACCACATCCTCAGCCGCTGCAGCGAGGCCTCCATCGCCGTCACCCCGGCCGACCACCTCGTCACCAACGAGCCCGAGTTTCATCGCGTCGTGGGCGCAGGCCTCGACTTCGTGGAGCAACACCGCGACGCCCTCATGACCATCGGCATCCGCCCCTCGCGCCCCGAGACCGGCTACGGATACATCGAAGTCGACGCGCTCTGTGACGGCATCGTGCCCGTGAAATCATTCAAAGAAAAACCCGACCTCGAAACCGCCAAACGTTTCCTGGCCGACGGCCGCTTCTTCTGGAACTCAGGCATCTTCCTCTGGAGTTCCGAAGCCATCATGGCCGCCCTGCGACGCTTCCTGCCCGACCTCACAGCCCTGATGGACGAGGGCCGCGACGCTTTCGGTTCGCCGCAGGAGCAGCAGTTCATAGACCGCCAGTTCGAGCGCTGCCCAAACATTAGCATCGACTACGGCGTCATGGAGAAGTCCGACAGCCGCTACACCGTGGCCGCCGACTTCGGTTGGAGCGACATCGGCACCTGGGGCTCGCTCTACACCCACGCCGCCCACGACTCCGACGGCAACGCCGTCAGCGGGCACGCCGCGCTGGTCGACACGTGCAACAGCGTGGTCAACATCGAGCAGGGCTACGAAGCCATAGTCCAAGGCCTCGACCACTGCCTCGTGGCGCTCCGCGACCACTCGCTCCTCGTCTGCCGCCTCGACGACGAACAGCAAATCAAAAACTGGGTCGAGAAACTGTAGCACCTATTCCTCACAGCGTACACAAACAAAGGCTGGCGTGCATCATTTGCGCGCCAGCCTTATTTCTTTCCCAACCACGGTCAAGGGAGACCTTGGCCTCTCGCCTCAGTTGAGAAATACCTCAATCGGCATACCCCCCGCCACCACCGTCTGGTAGCTGCGGGCGAAGCGGAGGATGTTTTGCACCACCTGCTCCGATGGTTGTATGTCTGTGCCTGCGGTCTGCGAAAATGTGTCTGTGCTTGTAAATTCGTATTCCTGCATCATACACGCCGATATTTAGTTACTGAATCATTTAACAATTACACCATTAATAACCACAATTAACAATTAAAATTGTGCGGAATTGAAAATTTAACATTTTTTTCTGCAAATGTCTCTTGCCTAATGACAATTGTGGCTTCGCTGGGTGTGCCGGAGCATGGAATGCGTGCATAGCTCAGCGGTTTGCACCGCCGGAACCACGGGTGGAAAGCCTCTTCCTCGGGCCAAAATGTAACTCGCACTTAATCAAGGTCAAAGTATGCTCCCCTATACCCGTTGTACGATACATGTACGATATATGTACGATACTTGTACGATTGCCAATCGTACAAGTATCGTACAACGGCTGAAGAGGTGCCCTGCCAAAGTGGTTGAAAACGGCTGTTGCAACCTGCGCTGGATTGTGGCGGTTGGCGCCATTAAAAAAGGAAAGCAATACTGTTTTAACCCTCGAACAAAAAGCGTATTGCGTGTCGGGAAAGAGGTGGGTGGAAAAATGTTGAACCCCGAAATGTTAAATTTTTTTTGACGTGGCGGTTTTATCAACCTACCACCCGCCAAGGGGTCAATATCTTACCCTTCGGCGGTTGGTTTTTTGTTGAAAACTTGTTGCCGCGGAGTCGTTTTTTCTATATAATTTAGCGTCACGATTTGATGCTGCCGCAGGCATCGTAAGTTGTTGTTTAACCGATAAATAAAAAGATTGTTATGGCCATGCAAGGCGACTTGTTTTCCAGTTCGGCACCCGCTGAGGAGCCTAAAGTGATGAAAGAGTATACAACCGACGAAATCATGCGTTCGTCGGTGGAGTATTTCCACGGCGACGAGCTGGCCGCCAACGTGTGGATGAACAAGTATGCCCTGCGCGACGACAACCATATCTACGAGCTCAATCCCGACATGATGCACCGCCGCATGGCCCGGGAGTATGCCCGCATCGAGCAGAAATATCCCAACCCACTGAGCGAAGAGCAGATATACCAGCTGCTGAAAGACTTCCGCTATATCGTGCCGCAAGGCAGCCCGATGAGCGGCATAGGCAACAACTTCCAGGTCGTCAGCCTCAGCAATTGCTTCGTCATAGGCAATCAGGGCAACAGCGACTCGTACGGCGGCATCATGAAGATAGACCAGGAGCAGGTGCAGCTGATGAAGCGGCGCGGCGGCGTGGGCCACGACCTGAGCCACATACGCCCCGGCGGCAGCCCCGTGAAAAACAGCGCCCTCACCTCGACCGGCATCGTCCCCTTCATGGTGCGCTACAGCAACACCACCCGCGAGGTGGCGCAGGGCGGTCGCCGCGGCGCCCTGATGCTCAGCATCAGCATCAAACACCCCGACTCGGAGCAGTTTATCGACGCCAAGCTGGAGCAGGGCAAGATTACCGGTGCCAACGTGAGCGTGAAAATCACCGACGAGTTCATGCGGTGCGTCATGGATGGCAAACCCTTCGTGCAGCAGTACCCCATCGACAGCGACAAGCCGATGTACACCAAGGAGATCGATGCCCGCGCGCTGTGGAACAAGATTATAGCCAACGCATGGAGCTCGGCCGAACCCGGCGTGCTCTTCTGGGACACCATCATCCGCGAGAGCGTGCCCGACTGCTATGCCGACTTCGGCTACCGCACCGTCAGCACCAACCCCTGCGGCGAGATTCCCCTCTGCCCCTACGACAGCTGCCGCCTGCAGGCCATCAACCTCTACAGCTACGTCGACAATCCCTTCACCGACAAGGCCCGCTTCAACTTCGACCTCTTCCGCGAGCATGTGCGTATGGGTCAGCGCCTGATGGACGACCTTATCGACCTCGAACTCGAAAAGGTTGACCAGATACTGCGCAAGATAGAGAGCGACCCCGAAAGCGACGAAATCAAGTCGGTGGAACACAACCTGTGGCTCAACATCAAAATGAAGTGCCTCGAAGGGCGCCGCAGCGGCTTCGGCATCACCGCCGAGGGCGACATGCTGGCGGCCCTGGGCTTGCAATACGGCTCCGACGAAGCCACCGAGATGGCCGTCAGCGTGCAGCGCGAGCTGTGCCGCTCGGCCTACGCTTCGAGTGTCGAGATGGCCCGCGAGCGCGGTTCGTTCCCCATCTACAACGCCAAACGCGAGGAGAAGAACCCCCTCATCCAGCGCCTGGCCGAGTTCGACCCCAAGCTGTACAAGGACATGACCAAGTATGGCCGGCGCAACATAGCACTGCTCACCATAGCCCCCACGGGCACCGTCAGCATCTGCACCCAGACCACCAGCGGCATCGAGCCCGTATTCCTCGTCAGCTACAAGCGCCGCAAAAAAATCAACCCCAACGACAAAGACGGCAGCAGCCACAACATCATCAAGGATGAAAACGGCGACTACTTCGAGGAGTATAACGTCTTCCACCCCAAGTTCCTCGACTGGGCGCGTATCAACGGCCACGACGTCGACGAGGTGAAGTCTATGGACGACGCCACGCTGCAGAAACTCATCGAGCAGAGCCCCTACCACCACGCCACCAGCGCCGACATCGACTGGGTGGCCAAGGTCAAGATGCAGGGCGCCATACAGAAGTGGGTCGACCACAGCATCTCCGTCACCGTCAACATACCGAAAGAGACCACCAAAGAGGTGGTGAGCAAGATATACGAGACCGCCTGGGAGAGCGGCTGCAAGGGCTGCACCATCTATCGCGACGGTTCGCGCACCGGTGTCCTCGTCAGCAACAACGAGGGCGGCAAGAAAACCGACAACTGCTTTGGCGAGAGCAAAGCCCCCAAGCGCCCCAAGAAACTCGAGGCCGAGGTGGTCCGCTTCAAGAACGAAAAAGAAGACTGGATTGCCGTCGTCGGCATGTACGAAGGCCGCCCCTATGAGATATTCACCGGCCGCGCCGAGAACTTCCTGCTGCCCAAGTGGGTCGAGAAAGGCTGGGTGATCCGCGTCAAGGAAAAAGGTCAGGAGCACGCCCGCTACGACTTCCAGTTCACCGACCAGGACGGCTACCACATCACGATGGAAGGCCTCTCGCGCATGTTCCGCAAAGAGTATTGGAACTACGCCAAGCTCATCTCCGGCATCCTGCGCCACGGCATGCCCATACCCAACGTGGTCGAGCTCATCGGCAAGCTCAACTTCGACACCGACAGCATCACCACGTGGAGCAACGGTGTGGCGCGCGCACTGAAACGCTACATCAAAGACGGCACCGAGACCGACGAGGTCTGCCCCGACTGCGGCAGCAAGCTCGTATATAACAGCGGATGCAAGAGCTGCCCCAACTGCGGCTGGAGCAAGTGCAGTTAAGCCCCGATGCTGCGGTTGACAGTAATTAAAATGTAATCTTTTTCTTAGCAAGCACACATATTCGCCAGCGAGACCCGACATGCACCGTCGGGTCTCGCTATTTTTTATATCCCAAGTCGGACTAAAGGACCGATTTGGTTTTACGAATATTCAAATGGAGAAGAGTGTGCGGGCCGATGCCGTGGTGACGGCGGCCACCTCGTCGGGGCTTATGCCGCGCAGGTCGGCTATCTTCTGGGCTATGAGGGGAATATAGGCGCTTTCGTTGCGCTGGCCGCGATGAGGCACGGGCGAGAGGTAGGGGGCGTCGGTTTCGAGGAGCAGACGCTCCAGAGGCACCGCCTTGACCACCTCGGCCATGGTGGCGTTTTTGAAGGTCACCACGCCGCCGATGCCCAGATGGAAACCCAGCTCCACGGCACGTTGCGCCTCTTGCACGCTGCCGCCGAAGCAATGCATCACGCCGCGCCAGCAGGGGCGGTTCATGTCGCGCAGCAGCCCGAAGACCTCGTTGTGCGCCTTGCGTATATGCAGGCATACCGGCAGTCCATACTCCTCGGCCCAAAGCAGTTGGGTGCGAAGGGCGTCGCGCTGTTCGGCCTCGAAGGTGCGGTCCCAATAGAGGTCCATGCCTATCTCGCCGATGGCGATGTATTTCTGCGACGGCTGTTTGTCGGCAAGCGCCTTGCTGACCAGTTCGAGCTCTTTCCTGTAGTCTTCTTTGACCGATGTGGGGTGCAGGCCTGCCATGGGGCGGAAGTGGTCGGGATATTGGCTGCAGAGGGCTTCCAGACGGGCGGTGGAGGTGCTGTCGATGTCGGGCAGGAGCATCGTGCCCACGCCTGCGTCAAGAGCGCGCTGCACGGCCTCGTCGCGGTCGGTGTCGAAGGCCTCGTCGTAGAGGTGGCAGTGGGTGTCGATGTACATGTTGGTCACTGTTCGGAGGTTGGTGGTCAGGTGTGGCTCTGTATTATTTCGGTCAGCAGGTCGTAGAGCTTGGCCGCTTCGGGGTTGTCCTGCAGCAGGCGGCGGTGGGCGTTGAGGGTCTTCTCGTCGCGTCGGCGTGCAGGGCCTGTCACCTGTGGCCACAGGTCGCCGTAGTCCCATTTGCGCAGCGTCTGCTCGGCCAGTTGGCGCAGCATCTCGAAGGGCACTCCGTGGGCTTCGGCATGCTTTTGCGCCAGCGCGTCTATTGCGCAGGTGAAGTTGCTGACCATCACGGCTGCCAGGTGGGCGTGGCTGCGTTGCTCTTGATTGAGGTTGTATATGTGCCGGCTCACACTGCCCATCAGCGCTTCGATGTCGGCTTCTGTCTCGGCGTTGCAGCCTTCGATGCAGAGGGGTAGGGCAGAGTAGTCCATGGCTATGTCGCGCACGAAGGTCTGGGGCGACCACACTACACCATAGCGGGCGCTGATGGGAGCCAGCACCTTCATGGGTGTGCTGCCCGATGTGTGTATTACGAGTGTTGTGGGAAGGCGCAGGTCGAGGACCAGGTCGTAGAGTGCATCGTCGCCTACTGCCAGCAGGCAGACGTCGCTGTCGTCGTCGAGCAGCTGCGGTGTGTCGATGGCATGTGCACCCACTCGCGCTGCCAGCAACTGTGCGTGCTCGTAGGTGCGTGAGAGGACTTGTCTGATGCTGTGGCCGGCGGCTTTGAGGGCCAAGGCCATGTGGGTTGCCACATTGCCTGAGCCCACAATCGAGATGCTTGCCGTCGGTGCATCGGTGCTGGAATGCATCGATGCCTTAGTATTCGTCTTCTTCAAAGAAAAAGTCCTCCTTGGTGGGATAGTCGGGCCAGATGTCCTCTATGCTTTCATACTGGTCGCCTTCATCCTCAATTTCCTGAAGGTTCTCGATGACCTCCATAGGCGCGCCTGTGCGCTGGGCGTAGTCTATCAGCTCGTCCTTTGTTGCGGGCCAGGGTGCGTCTTCAAGTTTCGATGCTAATTCAAGTGTCCAATACATAATCTCTGTTTCTCAAATTTTTTGCAAAAGTACATCTTTTTCCAATACTGGAAAATGTTTTTTATAATCAGCTGATATACAAATCTTCTTTGGCACCGGACATCACCACGGCGCGGCGTCCGAGCACGAAGAGGTAGTCCGACAGGCGGTTCAGGTAGCGCATGATTACCTCGTCGACATGCTCTTCGCGATTCAGGGTCACCACGCAGCGTTCGGCTCTGCGGCATACCGTGCGTGCCACGTGGCATTGTGCGCCAGTCATGTTGCCGCCGGCTATGACGAAGTTCTTCAGTTTGGGCAGCATGTCGCTGATGGTGTCGATCTGACGTTCGAGCATCTCCACTTCTTCTATCGGCAGTTGTGGCAGCCGGGCGTAGATTTCTTTGTCTTCTGTGGCGAGGAGGGTCTGCAGGGTGAAGAGGTTGTTCTGCACGGCCTTCAGCTCGTCGTAGTAGCCGCCGCCCTGTTGGCGGAACATCTCTGCCAGCAGGCCGATGTGCGAGTTGAGCTCGTCTATGGTGCCGTAGGCTTCTACGCGCACGTTGTCTTTGCTCACGCGGCTGCCGCCCACCAACGAGGTGGTGCCGGTGTCTCCGGTTTTGGTGTATATCATATTTTTTCCACAGATTTGACTTCGGGAATCACTTTCTTGATGGCCTGTTCGATGCCCTGTTTGAGGGTCTGCATGGCATGGGGGCAGCTGCCGCAGTGGCCTTTGAGGCGCACCATGACGACGCCCTCGTTGGTCATGTCGACATACTCGACATCGCCGCCGTCTTCCTGCAGGTAGGGGCGTATCTGTGCCAGGGCATTTTTTACTTTCACCTCTACGGTGGCTTTCTCTTGGTCTGTCATGTGTTATTTGATATTAAGTTTGCAAATTTCGGCTATGGTGTTTTGTGCCAGGGCGTCGAATGCGTCGCGCACCGGGCTTTCGGTCTCGGCGGGGTTGAAGAGGGCCACCGGGCGTCCGGCGTCGCCGCTTTCGGCTATGCTCTGCACCAGCGGAATCTCGCCCAGCAGCGGAATCTGCATCTCTTCGGCCAGTCGGCGGCAACCGCCTTTGCCGAAGATGTAGTATTTGTTTTGCGGCAGTTCGGCGGGGGTGAAGTAGGCCATGTTCTCTACGAAGCCCAGCACCGGGATGTTGATGTTCTCGTTGCGGAAGAGTTCCACTCCGCGCACCACGTCGGCCAGCGCCACTTGCTGCGGTGTGCTGACGATGATGGCGCCGCTCACGGGCATGGTCTGTGCTATGGTGAGCTGTATGTCGCCCGTTCCCGGGGGCATGTCAACCACCAGGTAGTCGATCTCGTCCCACCAGGTGTCGCCCAGCAGTTGCTTCAGTGCGCCGCTGGCCATCGGGCCGCGCCATGCCATGGCTTTCTGCGGGTCGACCAGAAAGCCGACGCTCATCAGTTTGATGCCGTAGCGTTCGATGGGCAGCATGTAGGTCTTCTCGCCCACGCGGTGGCCGTAGACTTCCTCGTCTTTGACGCCCAGCATGATGGGAATCGACGGGCCGTAGATGTCGGCGTCGATCAAGCCCACCTTGGCTCCGGTCTTGGCCAGCGAGATGGCCAGGTTGACGGCCACCGTGCTCTTGCCCACGCCGCCTTTGCCCGATGCCACGAGGATGGTGTGGTGTATGTGTTTGAACACCTCTTCGAGCTCTTGCTTGGGGTCGGGCTGGGGCTTGCTGGTGAGGTTGATTTCGACCTCGGCATCGCGGTCCACCAGTTCGTGGATGGCTGCCACGCAGTCGTCGCTCATTTTCTTCTTCATCGGACAGGCCGGGGTGGTGAGCACCAGGTCGAAGCTCACTTTCTTGCCGTCGACCTTGATGTTCTCAATCATGCCGAGTTCTGTCAGGCTGCGCCCCAGGTCGGGGTCGTTCACATGGCCAAGGGCCATGTCTATCTGAGTAGTGGTTATCATTCTCCGAATATTTGTTTTAGTTTGTTTTCCAATTCAGCACCCCGCAAATTGCGTGCCAAGATGGTGCCGTCTTTGTCGACGAGCACCGTGGCGGGAATCGAGGTGATGCCGTAGAGGCGTCCGCCCGCCGAGCTCCAGCCGCGCAGGTCGCTCACGTGGTTTTCCCACACCAGGCCGTCGGTCTCGATGGCCTGCAGCCATTTTTCGCGGCTGTTGTCGAGCGACACGCTGAAGATGTCGAACCCTTTGTCTTTGTATTTTTTGTACACGCGCACCACGTTGGGGTTTTCGCGGCGGCAGGGGCTGCACCACGAGGCCCAGAAGTCGATGAGCACCACTTTGCCGCGCAGGTCGCTCAGGCGGCGTGTCTTGCCGTCGCGGCCGGGCAGCTCGATGTCGGGGGCCTGCATGCCTGCCACCACGGCGCCGCGCAGCTTGTCGTCCAGGTGGTGCACAAAGTCGTTCTTCGGGTAGCGGGTGATCAGGGCGTCGCGTATCTGTTTGTAGAGCGGGGCATACTGGTCGAAGGCCTGCTCGAAGTAGGTGACCAGAAAGGCGCTCATCAGCACGTCGGGGTTGCGGCTGAGCAGGGCCTGCATGCTGTCGGGCATGGCGGCCTGCCGCTGCGGGTCGGTCATGGCGCCAACCATCAGGGCCGAGTACTGGCGGTAGAGCTCCATGTCTGCCGAGCCCTTGACGTTTTCCACGGTCATCTGGCCCAGGTCGTGGCGGAAGCCCAGCTCGAGGGTGGCTTTCTCGCGCGGATGCATGATGACGTGCACCAGCGGGCTCTGCGGCATGGTGAGTGCCAGCACCAGAAACTGTGGCTCTTCCGAGCGCCGCTCGATGCGGTAGCGGCCTTTGCTGTCGGGGCTGAGGGTGTCGGTGGGCTGCAGGCGTCCACCCTGCGGCTCGCAGACCACCAGCCGGGCACCTTCGGGCGCGTTGGCCAGGGTCAGCGTCATGGTGCTCTTCTGGGCCAGGGCGCCCAGCGGCAGCAGTGCCAGCAGTATGGCGGTCAGTCGTATGGTTTTCATTGTGGGTTGCTTTATTATTTCGCTTTTAGCATTTCTTTTTTCACTTTCAGGGCCCGTACCAGGTCGTTGTCTTCTGCCATGCAGGCGTCGTAGAAGGCCTCGTCGCCGTAGAGGTACGAGCCTACGTAGGCCTTGAGCATGGCGCATACGAGGCTGCGCTGTTTGGCCAGGCTGCGCGGGTTGCGGGCGATGCCGGCGCTCTCGCCTGCGGCCACCAGCTGCTCTATCATGGTGGCGGGCACGCTCCAGCGGCGGAAGGCTCCGGCGTCGGTATAGCGGCCGAGCAGCTCTTCGGCGTGGCTGCGCACGTAGGCGAAGGCCGTGCGGCTGAGCAGCCCTTTGGCCGACAGCTGGTTGTAGTAGATGAACGACGAGTCTTTGCGGTAGGTGAGCACCACGTCGGGCTGTATGCCGCCGCCGCCGTAGACGGTGCGTCCGCCGACGGTCTTGTAGGGCGTCGAGTCGTTGATGTGCATCACCACGCTGTCGGCATAGGTCTCGTCTATCAGCTGGTTGATGTATTCGCGGTAGTATTCGTCGGTGCCGTCGGCGTAGGAGCGCTGTATGCAGCGGCCCGAGGGCGTGTAGTAGCGTGCGGTGGTGAGCCTCACCGACGAGCCGTCGCTCAGGTTGTATTCGGTCTGCACCAGGCCTTTGCCGAAGGTGCGGCGGCCCACAATCAGAGCGCGGTCGTTGTCTTGCAGGGCTCCGCTGACCACCTCGCTGGCCGAGGCCGAGTTTTCGTCGATGAGCACTATGACCTCGCCTTTGGTGAAGAGGCCGCCCAGGTGGGCGCGCACGTCGCGCCTCGCCATGTGGGCGCCTTTGGTGTAGACTATGAGGCTTCCGGCCGGAAGCAGTTCGCCGGCTATGCCCACGGCGCTCTGCAGCGCGCCGCCGCTGTTGCCGCGCAGGTCGAACACCAGACGCCGCATGCCGCGCTGTTTCAGCGTGTGCAGGGCCTGGCGGAACTCGTCGTGACTTGTGCCCGAGAAACTGCTCAGCACGATGTAGCCCGTAGTGTCGTCGATCATGGTGGCGCAGTTGACGGTGTGGTGGTCCACCACGTTGCGGCGTATGCTGAATTCGTGTTTGCGCCCCCGGCGTTCCACGGTCACCGCCACACGGCTTCCGCGCGGGCCGCGCAGGCTCGCCACCACCGTGTCGCTCGGCAGGCCCGATATGGCTTTGCCGTCTACGGTCAGCAGCTTGTCGCCCGGCATGATGCCCACGCCCTCGCTCGGGCCGCCGGCCATCACATTCCCCACGTAGGTGGTGTCGCCCTCGCGGTGCAGCCTGATGCCCACCCCCTCGAACGAACCGCGCAGCAGCTCTTCGCTCTCGGCTGTGGCTTTGGCCGAGAGGTAGACGCTGTGGGGGTCGAGCTCGTTGAGCATCACAGACACCAGGCGCTCGTCGAGCGAGTCGGGGTCCACGTTGTCCACGTAGCGCTCTTCCACCAGAGCCATCACCTCGCCCATCTTGCCCGGCAGACCACCCTCGCAGGCCGCGGAGCGCTGCAGGCCAATGGTCTGCGCCGTCATCAAACCGATGAGGGTGCCCACCACCATGGCCACCAGTATCAGCACCTTGGTGCCGGTCTGCGATGATTTGTCTTTCTTGCTCATTTTTGCTCGATATTCCATCCAATAACGCGCGAATGGTGCAAATCGTATATTGTTGTGCGAAAAAATTTCTTATGCCTGACGCTGAGCCATATAGGCGGCCAGTATGTCGGCGTGGTCGAATGCCAGAGGCGGCAGTTGTGCCAGGGGCCACCAGCGCGTGTCGGCGGCGTCGTCGCCCGCCCGGGGCGTGGCTCCGGCGGGTGCGTCGGCGCAGTAGGCCGCCGTCACCGTCCGTCCGCGCGGGTCGCGGCCCGGGGCGCTGTAGACCCCTATCAGCCGCAGCGCTCCGGGCTCCACGCAGATGCCCGTCTCCTCGGCCAGCTCGCGCTGCGCACACCGCTCTATGGTCTCGTCCATCTCCATAAATCCGCCGGGCAGGGCCCAGCAACCCTTGTAGGGTTCGCCGCCGCGGCGCACCAGCAGCACGCGGCCGGCCGCATCGGCCAGCACCACGTCGGCCGTAAGCATCGGCCGCGGGTAGTCGTAGATATATTCTCCTTTTTGTGCCATAATACACCCTTTAACGCCGAACCCGTTTTTTTATTGTGCCAAACAATCTAAACAACACGCTATCAGCGTTGTATATGCCGAAATGGCATTTAATAGGCTGAAAATCAGCTCAAAGACTGCACCCCTTCACCCGTTGTACGATACTTCAACGATATATGTACGATACTTGTACGTTTGGCAATCGTACAACGAACGTACAAGTATCGTACAAGTATCGTACAACGGCACTGCCGGTGGCGGTGGCGAAGCGCGGGCGGTGGCGTTTTTTTCGGGGTCGGGGGTGAAAGTTTTTTTGGCTATGTCGGAAAAAAGTTGTACTTTAGCACGCTGAAACGACACGCCGGATGGGGCTTTGAACCCCATGCAACGTGTTGAATGCTACATTGATAGAACCCAAATGAATAAAACAGCAATATATATGAAAATGCCAAAAAAAGGCCTCATCCTGCTCTTCGCAGCGCTTGTTTTCGGCCTGGGAGCCCAAGCCCAGACGAAAAGTATTGCTCAGAAAGCCGACGACCTCTTCGACCAGTACCAGTTTGTCGAGGCTGCCAAGCAATACCAGAAAGCCTACGAGAAAATCAAGAACAACAAAGCCGAGAAGAACCGCGTCTACTTCCAATTGGCCGAGTGCTACCGTCTGATGTACGACTATCCGCGCGCCGAACGCATCTACAAGCGCCTGGCCGCCGAAGACTATCAGACCACCGAGCCGATGCTCTTCTTCAACCTGGCCGAGATGTGCCGCTTCCAGAACAACTTCAGCGAGGCCGACGAGTACTACGAGAAATATCTCGAACAGAACCCATCCGACAACTATGCCGCCAAGCGCAAGGCGTCGCTCATCTATGCCAACCAGCTCTACAACAACCGCACGCGCCACGAAATCAGCCGCATGGACGACTGGTGTACCGACTACAACGACTGGGCTCCGCGCTTCCTGGGCGAGGATACCACCAAGCTGCTCTTCACCACCTCGCGCTTTGCCGAGGGCGAGGGCGTCAACAAAGACCCCTGGACCGACCAGGGCTACTCTGACATCTACTACGTCTTCCAGGACCGCAACGGCAACTGGAACTCGGCCCCCGAGCCGTGGGACAAGAGCGGCAAGATCAACAGCGCCGTCAACGAGGGTGAGGTCTGCTTCTCGCCCGACGGCAACACCGTCTTCTTCTCGCGTTTCGACGTGGTCGACAACGAGACCTCGCACGGCCGCATCTACATGAGCACCCGCACACCGGTCACCCTCGACAAGAAGAGCTCGAGAAAGAAAAAGAGCACCCCCGCCAAAAAGAAAAAAGGCAAGAACGCCAAGGGCGCCAAGGACGGGCAGGACGAGGCCGCTGCCGACGCACCAGCCCCCGGCGAGTGGAGCACCCCCATGCCCCTCGTACTGGGCGACACCAACTACAACTACCTCTATCCCGCCATCAGCAGCGACGGCCTGACCCTCTACTTCGCCAGCGACATGCCGGGCGGATTTGGCGACTACGACCTCTGGAAAGCCACACGCAAATCGGTTGCCGACGATTTCGGCCGTCCGGTCAACCTCACCTCTATCATCAACACCCGCGGCAAAGAGGTCTTCCCCGTGCTGCGCAACGACTCGCTGCTCTACTTCAGCAGCGACGGCCATCCCGGCGTCGGCGGCTACGACCTCTTCAAGGCCAGCCTGCAGCGCAACGGCAAGTGGACCACCCCCGAGAACCTCGGCATCCCCATCAACTCGTCATACGACGAGATGTCCATCATCTTCTACCCCGAAGCCAACCTCGGCATCAACGAGGTGGAGCGCGGCTACTTCTCGTCCAACCGACCCTTCGCCGACCCGCACAACCGCAACCTGCGCAACCAGGCCAAGAACCAGACGCCACCCATCAACAACGACCTCTTCTACTTCACCTTGGCCGGGCTCAACTACGCCATCGAGGGCACCGTGCGCAGCGAGAAGTCGATGCAGCTCCTCGAAGGGGTGCGCATCCGCATGGTGGGCTCCGACGGCTCGGAAAACGAGACCCGCACCGACAAGAAAGGCCACTACAAGTTCGACAGCACTGTGGTGCGCCGCGACGTG
Organism: Bacteroidales bacterium; assembly: GCA_045591485.1. GTDB lineage: Bacteria > Bacteroidota > Bacteroidia > Bacteroidales > P3 > Colimorpha. Next base: position 21,877 of record JAZNSV010000069.1, read on the forward strand.
GTCTACAAGATGTACCTCTCAAAGAAAGACTATTTCAGCATCGAGGGCTCGGAGAGCACCAAGGGCTACAACACCAACAAGACGCTGGTGCACGACTTCCGCATGGAGCCCGTGCCGCTGCGCCCCGTGGTGCTGCCGCAGATCCAGTTCGACCTGGCCAAGACCGAACTTAAAGGCGAGTTTATGGATTCGCTCATGGACCTCTACCTCATCATGGAGAACAACCCCAACATTGTGGTCGAAATCAGGTCGCACACCGACTGCCAGCCCTATATCGGCCTGACCAACGACACCCTCAGCCAGCGCCGTGCACAGACGGTGGTCGACTATCTGGTGAGCCGCGGCATCGAGCGCGAGCGCCTCGTGGCCAAGGGCTATGCCGACCGCGTGCCCCGCACCCTCGACGACGACGTGACCGTCAGCCTCAACGGCAAAGACTACAAGTTCTCGGCCGGCACGGTGCTTGAGTGCGACTATATTGCCACCCTCAAAGGCGACCATCAGCAGGCTGCGCACTCGCTCAACCGCCGACTGGAATTCCTCGTGCTCCGCACCGACTACGTTTCGCGCCGACTGGTCGAGAATATGGCCTCGGCCACCCCGGTGGCCCAGCAGACCGAAGACGGCAAGGTCATCGACCTCGTCAATCGTCCGGTCGACGACGGCGACGTCGACGAGCAGAAACCCACCATCGTCCACGACGAGAGCGTGGTGCCGGTGGTCATGGTCAACAGCACCCGCGGCGAGGTGGCCTGCATCGTCAACGGTTCGCAGGTGCCCATGCTCATCGACGAGCGCTTCATGGAGCCGGTGGCCATCTCGTGGGAAGAGGCCATGAACTTCCTCTACCAGGGACGCATCACCAAGGAAGACTTCCCGCGCCGCGACCTTTCGTTCGACGCCGAAGGCAATATCATCGACAAGGAAATCATCATCTTCAAGGAGATGCAGATCGGCGAGCAGCGCGTGAAGAACGTCGAGGTCGTGGTGGTGAAGAATGTGGACTATAAGTTCATCATCAACCGCACCGGCCTGCGCATGTTCGGCAACTATGAGTTCGACAAGCAGCGCTCGAAGCTCTACTTCCTCGATGAGTAGCCTTCTCGTCACCATCCTGGGCCCGACCGCCACCGGCAAGACACAGCTTGCCGCCGAGGTGGCGGCCCGCGTCGGAGGCGAGGTGATAAGCGCCGATTCGCGGCAGGTGTTTCGCGGCATGGACCTCGGCACCGGCAAAGACCTCGCCGACTATCGCGTCCGCGGTGTCGACGTGCCCTACCATCTCATAGATATTTGTTCGCCCCTCGAAGAGTACAACGCCTACCGCTTCATGGGCGATTTCCGCACGGCTTTCGCCGACATCGTTTCGCGCGGCAGGCAGCCTTTGATGTGCGGCGGCACGGGCATGTACCTCGACGCCGTGATTCGCGGCTACCGCCTGGCCGATGCGCCGGTCGACCCGGAGTTCAGGGCTTCGATAGCCGACAAAAGCGACGAGGAGCTGACGGCGCGCCTGGCGTCGTACATACGGCTGCACAACCACACCGACACCGAGACGCGCGACCGCCTGGTGCGCGCCCTGGAGATACAGGAGTTTGCCCGGCGCAACCCCGACGCCTACATACAGATGCCCGAGATGGAGCATCGGGTGTTTGGCATAGCCTTCGCGCGCGAAACCATAATAGAGCGGATCGAACGCCGCCTGCGCCAGCGTATGACCGACGGCATGACCGCCGAGGTGCAGCGCCTGCTCGACGAGGGCGTGCCCGTGCAGCGCATGCTCAAGTTCGGACTCGAATACAGGCATGTGACGCTCTTCCTCACCGGCCAATGCACCGAGCAGCAGATGTTCGAAAACCTCTTTACCGACATACGCCGTTTTGCCAAAAGGCAGATGACGTGGTTTCGCCGCATGGAGCGCAACGGGGTGGAGATACACTGGATAGACGGCACCCTGCCCCTCGACGCCAAGGCCGAAGCGGTGCTGCAGATGGTGGGCAAAGAGAAATAAAAAAAAGGGCGACGCACCGTGGTGCGCCGGCCTTTTTTGCGTTTTGGCGATTGGCATTCTATTTTCCGGCCAGCAGTCCGGGTCTGCGCTGGCGTGTGCGCTTGATGGCCTGTTCCATTCGCCATTGTTCGATTTTGGCGTGGTTGCCGCTGAGCAGCACGTCGGGCACGCGCCAGCCGCGGAATTCGGGTGGACGAGTGTATTCGGGCGGAGCCACGAGCCCGTCCTGGAACGAGTCGCCGAGGGCCGACTGCTCGTCGCCGATTACTCCGGGCACAAGGCGTATGACGGCGTCGCAGATTACGGCTGTGGCCAGCTCGCCGCCGGTGAGCACATAGTCGCCGATGCTGATTTCGCGCGTGATGAAGTGTTCGCGCACGCGCTCGTCGACACCTTTGTAGTGGCCGCAGAGTATCATCAGGTTCTCGGCCAGCGAGAGGCTGTTGGCCATCGGTTGGCTGAGCATCTCGCCGTCGGGGGCGGTGTAGATGATGTCGTCGTAGTGGCGCTCTTTTTGCAGCCCTTCGATGCAGTTGGCCAGGGGTTCGACAGCCATCACCATGCCGGCGGCTCCGCCGTAGGGGTAGTCGTCGATGGAGCCGTAGCGCGTCAGCGAGTATTCGTGCAGGTCGTGGAATACCACCTCGACCAGGCCTTTCTTCTGGGCGCGCTTGAGAATGCTCTCTTCAAAGAACATCTGCATCATGTTGGGGAAAAGGGTGAGGATGTCGATTCTCATGAGACTTTCAGTTTTTGGCCTACACGCAGCTTGGATTTCTGGCTGATGCCGTTGAGTTGGCAGAGTCGATTGACGGTGGTGCCGTTGCGTTTGGCGATGCTGTAGAGTGTGTCGCCGCGGCGCACGGTGTAGGTGGTTGCCGACGACGACTGGCTGTTTTTGCTTGTGCTTGCCTGGCTGCTGTTGCCGCTGTTTTTGGCGCTGCCGCTCACCTTCAGACGGTCGCCTGGATGCAGCACCTTGTTCTGGCTGATGCCGTTGAGCTGGCAGATGCGCTTCACGGTGGTGCCGTTGCGGCGGGCTATCTTTTCGAGGGTGTCGCCTTGGCGCACCCGGTACCAGCCGCCGCTGCCGCTGCCGCCTTTGCCGCCTTTGGCCACCTTGCGGAACGAACTGCTGGTGAGTGTGAGAGTGGGCTCTATGAGGTCGTGCGTGGCGGTGCTGATTACGTTCTCGGGATTGATGGCGTTGCCCATGTAGCGTATCTCGAAGTGCAGGTGGCTTCCGAAGCTGCGCCCCGTGTTGCCGCAAAGGCCTATGACATCGCCGCTTTTCACCTGTTGCCCGACTGTGACATGGCGTTTCGACATATGGGCATAGTAGGTCTCGAGGCCGTTGGAATGGTGTATGATGACGAGGTTGCCGTAGCTGCGGTTGTATTTCGAGATGCGCACCACGCCGTCGAAAGCTGCATAGATGGGTTCGCCGGTGGGTTGGGCCAGGTCGAGACCATAGTGGAAGCGGCGGCGGCGCGGGCCGAAGTGGCTCGACGGCCGCGAGGTGACGGGGGTGGGGTAGGTGAAGTGCGAGAGCTGCAGCAGTATGGGTTCGGTGATGGTCGATGGGTCGAGCTTGGGCATGTGTATCACAGCCGTGTCAAATCCTTCGAGCAGTATCTCGTCTTCGCTTTCGGCACCTTCGTCGTTGAGGGTATAGGTCTGCGGCATTTCGTCGTCGTCTTCGTCGTTGTCGGGGCTGACGATGAATGGCACCTGATAGAGATAGCTTTCGGTCTCTTTTTCTTCTTTTCGATCTATAACCACGCCCTTGAATTCTTCTTCTTCGTATATCACATCGAGGTTGTTCACCTTGACCTCGGACTTGCGCGGGGGCTCGTCGCTCTGGGCCGCCACTACTGCAGGCATGGCTATAAGTGTCAGAGTAGTAATGATTTTTCCTATATATTTCATCCTGTTAGTGTCTTGATGCAGGTGGTTTAATAAACTGCAAAGATACGCATTTTTTCCGAAACTGGGCTAAAAAAATGTTAAACGCACCCTTCGGGGGCTTGTACTACGGCCTGTCGGTG